>MFRH01000015.1:0-7983 GCA_001783275.1 Candidatus Margulisbacteria bacterium GWF2_35_9 | reverse complement strand
ATCATGAACAAATCAGACATTATTATCTATCAATCCCCTGAGGGAGAGTTATCTGTTGATGTTAAGCTTGACCAAGATACCGTGTGGTTAACGCAGAAACAGATGTCACAACTTTTTGATAAAGATGTTAGAACAATTAATGAACATATTGGTAATATTTTAAAGAAGGTGAATTATCGAAAGAAGTGGTTATCCGGAATTTCCGGATAACCACTCAACATGGCGCTATTGCTTAAAAAATTATAAAATTACAAAAAAATAGGAAAATTGAAGCATATTTCTTCCATATCCGAATTAGTAACACACAAAACTCTCTTTATTTCAGAAATATATCACTACTATATGTTGTTGATAATAAAAAATTCTAAATTCCTATAAACATTTCCCACTAATTATTTAATCTATCAATATTCTGTTTTACAAAAGCCCAATTGTACTCACACATATATTTATATATACTATTAATGATATGTTAAAGAAAGTTATTTTATTAATAATTATCGCTGGAATTTGTTTTGCTTCAAATACCATTAATTATTTTAATAATAATGATGTCAATTTAGATAAAGTTATCATCCAATCATTCTCAATAAATTATTTAAATTTGACAATTAGTGACGAAATTAAACAATATACAACTGAAAAAATATATGAAAAGATTGTAACCCTTTTAAAAAATAAACATCAGCTTATTGATAATTCTGTCTATAGAAATAATGATTTATATAAAACGTTAGCTGATAAAAAAACATTGGTGTTTCTTAACTATAATCATCCAAAACAGAAGAAAAACGAAGTTTCTAGTAATATCCTTTTAGATATAATATCTTTACCATTTCAAATTATATTTATTCCATTTCAAATTGGAATCGACATAATTTCTCCAGCATTTGATTTTGATAATAGTGCTCTTGGTGTTTGGAATGCTCTTGCAGCGGAGAAACTATTTATTCCGAAAGATAGTCAATATTATAATATGGATTTTGGATCCTATAATATGCAATTATTTGATCCAGAGATTAGAAAAAAAACGATAGCATTATGTGAGGAACTTGATATTGATGGTGCTTATAATATTTTTATTCAAATTGGTCAAAATTTAAACCATATAACCGCAATTATTCATTTAAGGTTAATAAATAGACTGGGTGATTATGTCTATTATGGGTCTATCCCTGCTTATGTCCATAAAAAAGAAAGTGACACTGTCTCTCTAAATATAACTGAATATAGAGAGAAACTTAAAATATTTTATCGTGATCTTGGAGGGATCGATGTGTTTAATGATGCAATTACGGCTTTATTTTTTGATAATGACTTAAATAAACTTCGTCAAATAATAAAAAATGATAAATTGATTGATAGTATTTTCCCAGAAAATATCATTTTAAAACCGATAAACTTGAATGAAAAATACGAAATGCTAGTTAAGCTTTTCGAAACAATCTATAAAAATAATCCAATAGAGTATACCTATGTTTTTAATCATATCACTGATATTAGGCAAAAATGTTCGATACTGCTAGAACCTGAGATGGACTTTATTCCAGTTATTAACGATAGCATACAGACTTATTTAAACAATCCCAATGTATCCTTCAACAATGAGATCCTCAATACAGGCCAATTAGTTTTACCCCCCATTTTGTCTGTAAAAAATTATGAAGATTTACCCCCTACTATTCCCTCGAATAATATACCCGAGTCGCGTCGATTTATTGAAAATGCCAATGTCTCAAAAAAAGTACAAATTGTACTGGATAAAGACGTATATTTAGCTATGCATTTTTTTATAGATATCGGTAATAACTTTTCTAAAATAGAGAATCGAAATATTAAGAATGAATTAGTTGATTCATCCTATCTTAATAAAGACAGCTCTTATTTAAAGCGACATATGAAATTATATGCATCAGAAGACATTGCATTATTAGACTTCTATACAAAAGAACATACCATCGTAACTAATTTCAAAATAAATTTAGATAATAATGTGAATTCCCCTGAAGCAGAGATGTTTCAATTATTATCAAAAAAAGCGACCAAATTTTCTGAATTTCTTTATAATTCTTTTCACAATGACGTGTTTAAAGAAAATGATTTAGTTGTAAACATTGATTTAGAAATAAATACAGACATACAATCAAAATTATTATTATCTAGACAAAAAATGTATGAAACACTAAATGTACTTTCCTTTATGTCGCTATTTGGCCTTCCATTTATGCTGATGTACTATAACGCTTATTCGGATGAGGTAAGTAAGGGTGAACCTCAATATATACATAAATATTCTATAGAAATTGATTCAGTAGATATCCAAGATTTAATCCATAACAAACTTACTTACAATGATTTCATGGATAAAATTCGAATCTACAAAATCAATTCTGAAAAAATTAAAAATAGAATTAGTGCAAAAGATATAACTTGAACTATCCAAACCATAAATTCTCTACAAAACTCTCTTTATTTTCTGCTTACTTTGATAATCAAGAAGATAAGCAAAACCACCACTAGCAGTCCAATTAAAGGCAAATATTTCATTCCTGGCCCTATCGTTCCATCCATCCATCCATTTATGTAATCCATCATGTTTTACCTCATTTCATCCTTGGCGTTAGTTTACTCCGAACAAAGAGTCGTAAGTATGTCTGAATCCCTTTAATTTCTGACCTTTTGCCCACTTTATAGATATATATGTTGCAATTATGCCAAGCTTGTTGTATTAATCAGAACATGTGTTTTTCAGCGGAAGCTAGTTTTATCGGTGGCACCATTATTTCTACAATTGGAATTGTTACGCTTAGAAAAGCACATAAACCGTCTCAACTTCTTTTTGCAAGCATTCCTCTTCTCTTTGGGATTCAACAAATTATTGAAGGTATTTTGTGGCTAATAATTCCTCATACGGGAGTTGCTTTGGTTCGAGGTATTTTCACATACTTGTTTTTAGTCTTTGCCACTGTGATTTGGCCCTTCATCATCCCCCTTTCCGTTCTACTTATGGAAGAGAAAAAGAAGAGAAAAAGATTGTTAGTGATTCCACTGGTCATTGGCACGTTACTGTCATTGTTTTATGTGTTTTGTTTAATTTTAGTTAAGGTCAGCCCCTACGCTATGAGGTTTCATATACAGTATAATATTGATGTGCCTAAACAATGGGATTTGATTGTGTTGGCTCTATACCTAATAGCGATTGTCACTCCGCTACTCATTTCCAGCATAAAAAGAGCCAACATTTTAGGGGTCTTACTGTTTCTGTCATGTATCATTACAACGGTACTTTTTTCGCAATACTTCATTTCTGTTTGGTGTTTTTTTGCGGCATTGATTAGTGGGGTTATTTTCTGGATTTTGAGTGACTCCAAAAAGGCACTAGCCGGCAACTGAAACTAATCATTTACACCCTTTTGACTTTTATATGCAAAAGATGTGTATTCCGGACCTGAAAAATACAGAGACGAAACACTTGAAATTATTAAGCTATTGCTGGAACATGGAGCAGATCCAAATGTGCCGGACAATAGTGGCTATACTTTTTTTACATACGAGTTTACTCCAGAATATATTAAAGAATTTAGAGAAACAATAAAAGGAGACGGCAAAATATGATTACTCCTACACATGTGTATTTGATACTGGTTACACTTATTTTTTTAATCATTATCAAAAGAAGTGCCGATTGGAAAACCTTGTCGATGGGATTTGTGATATATTTAGTTCCCTCCATAATTAATATTGCAATACAACGGATCGTTAATCCCTATTCATTGCTATTTATGTATCGATTTTTGACTAGTGTTTATTTGATAATTACTGTGTTCAGCATTATTTATTTATCCTACGTTTTTTTCTATAAAAATAACAAATTACCCCTTACCGGATATCTGCTTGCGTTAATATTTTATTATTACATTCCAACGTTTCAGCTTGGGTGTATGTTGATGTTATAAAAAATCGGAAAATTTATATCAGTATTTCAAAATAGGAAATAATATCGTCTATTTAATATATGTGCCGACTATTCTATGAGTAGAAGTCAGCACATATATTCGTTGAAGTGCTATTTTAAATTTTTAAGAATATCCTGGTATTCTTCTTTTGTTAATTCACCTTTTGCATATCTTTTTTTAGCAATATCAATTGCCGATTCCATGTGTTGTCCCCACATCGGGTGATGACGATTTCTTCTGGCCATTAAATAAACAAAAGCAATGATTAGTACAAGAAAAAATACTTTCACAAATATTCCGACAAAACCGTATTCAACTCCATAATTCCCCATCATTTCTGGATACATATGTCTCCACCATCCTTTTTTTCCCATATAATTTCGATAAACATAGGGCGCTGATTTATATGATTGTTGGTTATAATACATCATTGGCATAACTGAGATATTTCGAATATCCCCACCGCTTCGTAAAAAATTATATCCCATATAACGATGCATTTCATTTAGTGACTGTGACCCTTCTCCGCCCATCATGTTATCCATCCATTCATGTCTCTTGGAATCTGGATAAATTTGATCCATAACGGCGTTGCCAAGTGCAACTAAGTCTTCTTTTGAGACATTCTCAATATTGATATCTTTAATCCCCGACACATTTTCTTGTATCATGATTTTTTGTAATAGATCATCAATTTTTTTGTTATGATTATCTATATTTGCAAAAATACCGGTTGAAATACAAAACATGAAGACAAATGCTATGACTAAAAATCTACTTATTTTTTTCATTTCTTGCGACCTCCTTATGTGTGTTTATGAAATTTAACAAAGCAGAATTAAACGCAACAATAACAGTACGTATCGACGGTAGCACTGCTCATACAAAAAAAACTTCTAGCCTTTTTTTAGACCCGCTTATACTTTATAAACGAAAAGCTAATTTCGGTATTACTAACTGTTTCCAGTCCAGTATGTGTTTCAGAGGATACTTCTTTCCATTGACTCCATTCTACTTCTGGGAAAGACACATCCCCTTCTATATCTTTATGAAGTCTGGTTAATAAGAAGGTGTCGGCTATTTTTAGTCCCAGACGATAGATGCTGGACCCGCCGGTTATAAATATTTTTTCTTCATTTTTAGATTTGCAGTAGTCGATTGCTTTATTAAAATCATTAAAAACGGTTGTTTGGTCTGGTTTATAATCGGGATTAAAACTTAAGACAATATTTTCTCTGTTGGGTAAAGGACGTGATTTTTCCGGTAAAGACTCGTAGCAAACATCACTCATAACACAGGGATGTCCCGTTGTATGTTTTTTGAAATGTAAAAAATCTTCACGAATGCGCCAAGGGATATCGCCATCTTTTCCGATAATATTATTTTGAGCGACGGCTACTATTACGATAATTTGTGTCATATTTTCCCTTTTTATACCGCAATTGCAAATGGAATGCGCGGATGGTGGTTATAATTTTCGACGATTGAATTGGTATATTCCCAATCGAATATTGATGTAAAATTTGGTGTTTTCAGTGTAGATAAATGTTTAATATCTCGACTGAGTTGTTCTTTCAGACCCGCTATGTGATTACTGTAGATATGCGCATCTGCTAAAAAGCCAACTAGCCGACCCTCATTAAATCCGGTTTCTTTTGCCAGCAGGTGAAGCAGTAGAGCATAGCTTGCAATATTAAAGGGAAGTCCCAGTGCGACATCGATTGAACGTTGATTCCACATTAGATTAAGCGTGTTGTTGATAATGGTCACTTGAAATGAATAGTGACAAGGTGGCAAGGCCATTTCTGAAAAATCCATTGGGTTCCAAGCTGAAACGATCATGCGTCTATCTGTTGGATTTGTTTTTAGTTTCTCAACCAAATTTTTAAGCTGATCAATGCCCTTCCCACTTGGCGCTTTGTCGTAGCTTTCATATTTTGCACCCATATTGCGCCACTGCCATCCGTAGATCGGACCGAGTTCTCGTTCGGCCATCATGTTTGCTTTTGTTTCTTCATCATGGGCATATGGCACTTTAGTTGGACTGCACCATTCATCCCAAATGTGATTATTACGCTCGATTAACCACTGTTTGTCGGTGATTCCTTTTATAAAAAATTCCAGTTCGGATGCGACGAGTTTAAATGGCACTGATTTTGTGGTAAGTAGCGGATATCCGTTTTTCATATCATGTTCGAACATAACGCCGGCTATTGCGATGGAATCTGTTCCGGTGCGGTTTTCTTTAAGGACACCTTCATTTAAAATTTTCGTTACGATATCTAAATAGGATTTCATCTTATGGTCAATTTTAGCCTTTTTTTAATTAAGTTCAAGTTATATTTTAGCGTCCTCTACCTTCGAGAGCCTCAGACATCGTCCACAGGTATCGTCACCTTTGAGTGTATCAGGTGCTGATTTAAGTATTGTTCAACGTGACCGAAGATCGCTGAGGTTCTTGAAGCGTCGATGCGTTGTTGTTAGCGTTAAATCGCCATTTTTACTTGAGGTATTTTAGATAGGCTTGCATAGAGATTATCGTATGTCTCTTTTGAATTAATCAAGACATCATAGGTATAACTTGTATAGGTATTATTGCTACTCGGTTTACAACAGATTTCTGAATGTACGATATTTAATTCGTTAAATAAATCCGAAAGCAATCGTTTGTTACTGTCTTGTTCAGAATTTGTCATAATGATTTTAATCTCAAAGGAAATTGGAAATGTTATGCATTTTTTTGTCATAACATAATTCTATCATCTTTTCTTTCGGTTTTGTTATTAATTTAATTGAAATTTAGTTTTGAGTCGCAGCAAATATAAAGTGAGATACTTCTAAAAAATCATCGATAACTTAATTGATGAAAAAAATAATATCATTACAAGAAAATGTTCATGTTATTGATCGTTCATTTGAGGTAAGACCCTTAAAACTGAATGCGATACCTTCTAATAAAATTTTATTTATGCATGCTAAAGGATTTAAGCACATTAAGGAATGCGAGCATGTTCTTAAGTATTTAGATGGCTTGGAGATAAAGCCAGATAAATTTATAGGAGATGATCGTTTATTCTTTTGGAAAAACAATCGACTGCAAGCCGATAGAAAAAATTTTAATCGATTGAGTCGTATTGCTGTTGACATGGGATTAGCGCTGCAAACACATTTCCCGATGCATAAAATAGAAAGACAATTTCTTGATATGGCATCTGTATCCGATTGGCATGCCCTGCTCCAGGTATACGAAACTTATGCTGAATCAATTGCAGATTTTAATCTATCTCCAAATATTACGGTGCATCCACCGATATTTGAAAAAATGGAGGAGATTTCTGAGAAGTTGAATATTGCCAACCAGTTTTTAATTAAACTAGGTGAAAAGATTAAAGCTGAGAGATGGCCGATTATTATTGGAATGGAAAATCAGGCAGATCCATTTATTCAAAGTTTTCCTCTAGAGGTAACTGGTTTCTTGCCGGAGCATTTAAGAGTGCTACTGACTGGAACCAATGATACGATTCAGGTAACCTATGATAGTGGGCACAGATTATTGAATAAAGAGTTTACAGTAAGGGAATTGATCGACATTTTAGTAAGGATGGGAAAGTATGTAACAAATCAACATTTCCATGAGAATGAAGGACTCGATTTTAAAGGAAAATATTTGGATTCTCATCAAGCTGCTATTCAGGGAAATGTCCGTGGATTTAATCGCTGTGTAATACGCTCTATTATTGACAATGTGCCACTAAATTTGGAAATTCCAACAAACTTGTACTCCCCTCTTCGATTGCTCGTTTACGTTTCCGGTATGAGAAATGCAATCGACATTGTTTGGAATGATGAGCGGAACCAACAGGTTTTTAACCGCTAGATTATTTATGAGTAATAATCAATTGATCTGTGATGGAATTATGGCTGTTTAACCGTTTCAGGAAATAACATATCAATGAGTGGTTTTACAACATTTCGCGACTGCCCTTCTCCCGGTGTGGTATGCAACGAAAATCCAGGGCGATGATTG
>MFRH01000014.1:5978-12819 GCA_001783275.1 Candidatus Margulisbacteria bacterium GWF2_35_9 | reverse complement strand
CACAGTGTTAAAATAGTCTGAAATATCGTAGTATTGGTCAATATTTTGGCTAAGTACATTGGCAAAATTATATATATTATCCCGATAGGTATTTTCCCTAAGAGTGGATTGATCTGTTCCTTTATAGGAACCACTGATGACATTCCAAACATGGGGCAGGTCGATGAGATTACTGTCTTTTCCATATTTATTTTCCATGTATAACATGGTGGAATATTCTGTCAGTCCTTCGTCTAGCCAAGGCTGGCTGTATTGATCATTACCTACCGTTACATTCCACCATTGGTGGCCTATTTCATGAGCGACTGCAATTTCTAGTATGCGATACTGGTAAAGAAGTCCTCCAAAGAGAGCATTGGGTGCATCTTTGTATATTTTTTTTGATATCAGGATGATTCCCGGAAATTCTTCTCCTGCATGAACTAGGTTTCCCGGTAGTATTGTTAAGGATTTATAAGGATATTTTCCATATTTATTTTCATAAAAGTCTACAGATTCTTCTGCATAATCCAGAACATACTTTGACGCATTTTTCATTGTAGGAAAGTAATAGGTATTTAAAAGTATTCCATCTTTTGTTTTTCTGGATGCTTTTTTAAGCAAACTGCTGGATGAGAAGTGAAAGGATCGGATGCTATTTGCAACATATGACTCTGTTTTTGTGTCTTTACTCGTAATAACTGATACTAGTTCACCGGGAGCGGCGATGACTTCGTTTTTAGGAACAGTGATATTCACTCTATAGTCGGCAACATCGCTATAAAAGGCTTGTCCTTTAAGAGAGTAGGGGTTCTTTGACCAACCTGTAGTTGGGTTGTATACAGATAAAATTGGGTAAAAAAAGCTAAAGTGTGATAAATGTTCAAATTTTCCATATCGGGCTTCCATATACGGCAGAGTGCCGTTGTAGTTTAGTATAATATTAGTTTTTTCACCCACTTTGAGTTTGTGGTTCAATGATATATTTAAAACGGTCTGATCTGATCCTTCTATTGAATATCTGGCATTCTGTTTATCAATATTTAATTTTTCAATCTGAAATTGGGGTTCAATGTAGCCGTTTTTAAAATTTGCGTAATCATTATGAGCGATATCCATTCGAGTTAATTTTTTATTGTCATAGATATGTAGCACAATATTTTCTAAATCTGTATCAGTGTTATTGGTGAACTGAATTTCCTGTCTGGCAGAAAAAAATAGGGAGTCCGGAGAATAGTTGATATCTATGGAATAGCGATTATTTGCTAAACTGAAAGATAGTAGTCCGATGATCAAACTTTGTTTTAGTACTGTAAAATTATTCATTATTTTCTCCTTTTTTCTGCCAGACATAAAAAAAATGTTAGAAAGTAAACTTAAAGAATAAAGTTCTTATTCCTCCAATTTTTTGTTTTTGAACTTGTGTTTTATCCTTGTAGACAACAGTAACGACCATTAATCCATCTTTAAAATTAAAACCACCAATACCTGCTATGAAATTTCCAAACCAAGTATCTCCTGAAGAAATATCTCTGCAGACAGCATTTTCGTAAGTAATGTAAACCTTTGCATTTGATATTCCTTCCTCTTTACCATTAGATGAACGTTCAACGACATAGACTCTAACTAAAGATAGAATAATTTCTGATCCACCAAATACTGTTGTTGTTTCTGAATCATTTAAAGTTATTCTCATAGCCGGTGATGAATCGGCAAAAGAATTAGTCGTTGCAAATACGGATCCCATATTACCCAGTAGTAATGTGAATATCATGGTATGAATAATAATACTTCTAATTTTTTTCATTGCGTTTACCTCCTTAATATAGATATAATTAAGGACGGAGCTGTTTTAACCAAAATTCATTGCTGTGAGTCGCGGTTTAGAGCAGTTCCACCTTAAATCGTTGTATGTTTATGGCCTATCACCTCCTTATCAGTACTTATTAGTGTCTTGACTTCAAGCAGCAGTACGTATCCCGTCCATGCTTGTTGAAAGTATTCACGACGAATTTTGACCATTCCCATGGCCGGATCAAACATAGTTAGATACTCACTGTCGATACGGTCGATAATGACATAGTGACGATTATTGATATGTGCCAATACGGGAAGTTTTGTTTTCAGCAGTCCTTGAAAGTTTTGTTTTTCACCCCAGGCATTAAATCCATAGTTTCGTGCAACATTAATCAGGTCGAACAGACTGCTCCCTCGTTCGGTAAGAGTTACCTGTGACGCGATTTCTTCTTCACTTAACATCAGTCCATAAATATTCATCATGTAGCCCAAGGCGGCTGGGCCACAGGTATTGCTCTGAGCTTGAATGAATTGTTCGTCTTTTGATCCGGTTATCGTCAGTGGCTGTTTGAAATATGTTTTTAGAAATTCCTCTTTAAAGCTAATTTGCTTACTATTTTTTAATGATAGATAAGAATAGACTCCCATGATTAGTGATATTTGAAGTGAAGTAATTAGTCCAAAGCTGATAATATATTTAAGATATTTTCGCATCATAGACAGCTCCAATTATCCCCAGTGCAATGTAAGCCCCAAGAAATATAAAAATATTGAGCATGCCACTTTTACAAAACGTTGTTTGTGTAGTATTTGTAAAAGCAGTTCCAAATAAAATGTCCTGTTGATATATTTTTGTCTGTTGAATTATTTTCCCCTTGCTATTAATAATGCTTGATATTCCACTATTATTTGCTGAAAGAAAATATTTTCTGTTTTCGACGGCTCGAAAGGGCATATATGCAAAATGAAGTGGGATAAATGCCGAATAACCGAAGCGACCGTCATTGGATGAGGCAATCAGAATGTCGGCATTATTATTAACAAGATTCCTTGAAATTAAAGGAAAGCAGACATCAAAGCAAATCATGGCTCCGAAATTTGCAGTTTTTGTTTGTATTGGTTGGTAAGTTTTGCTGTGCTTATATGCCATTTCGGCAAAGTGGATGGGTTTAAATTTTCGACTGGAACCGATAAGATCTCCCGTGTTGGATACTATAAAAATGCTGCTATATAAATTGTTGTTTTGGTGTTCTTTCCCGTGAAAAATTAAGGTGCTGTTAGTGCTGATGGCTAAATCTTCATACTTTTTTTTAAGATTTGGTAGATTTAAAAAATATCCCATTAAACCGGATTCCGGTACAATAATAAAGTCCGGATTATGTTTTGCGGATTTCATGATCATATTAAAATATCGATCCTCAGAAATTTTATGAAACTTTCTGGTTTTGTAACGAAGAACCAGCTCTTCAAAATTTAAATTTCCTTGAATAAGAGCTACTGATAAACTGTTCTCGTTTTTTTCAACAATACCGAGTTGAATAAGTCCATATAAAAATACGCTACCGATAATGATTATTGGGGGTAGCAGTGGGAAATACTTAATCCTGAGCATGTTGGTTCTTATTTGAATTATTAGATAGAATAAGCAAACATTTACTAGCATTACTAAAAAGGAAACCCCAAATATTCCATAAATATCGGCTATTTGTATTAGTGCTAAATTGCTGTACTGAGCAAGCCCTAAATTAAGAGGTAATGAAAGAAAACTATTTGTTAAAAAAAGCTCAATGCATAACCACAGAGTTGGAAGTATATAAATAATCGCCCAAAAGGGTAGCTTGGTTTGAACTAGTTTAAACGCATATCCAAGTAGCAAGAAGACAATTGTTAGAAATAATGTAAATGCTATATAAATAAAAAAATTAAAGCTCGTAATTGCAAATAAGATAACGGATAAACTGATGTATCCACTAATAAAGCTGAAGAATAAGGTGTTCTTATAATCAGAATAATAAATTAAAAAAAATAATGGTATAAAAGATATGAATTCCAGAATAAAAAGATGATGAAGGCAAATACTTAAGCTAATAAGTATGGCAGAGATTATTGATAGAATTGTGCATGTAATTTTATTTATTTTCATTTAAACCTCAAAAAATATAACTAAAAATATACGTAATGTATAACAATGGTAATTCGGAATTAAAAAATTTGTCAAGTATTATTAAATAATCAGCATTATTGAGTTTCTTCGAATATTCTCTGGGGTATTAGTATATTAAATAATAATAATATTTACAGATGAACCTACTCTACATAACGTTTTTCGATTGCAAAATGGGGTAGATATACATATAATAGTATTAGTTGTATATGTAAGGAGTGAAAAATGAAAAGAAGATTTGTAACACTAGAAGAACTTAGACAGGTGATCAAGAGTACGAGAAAGTCATTAGGATGGTCGCTTCAGGCGTTAGGATCACGCGTCGACATCGACAGAAATACTATAAAATTAATGGAAGATGGTAAGATTAACGACCCTGGAGTGTCTAGAATATTAAAAATACTGACGACATTGGGTCTTGATGCGAGTGCCTTAATGTCTAAAGAAAAAGAGGCGAGTAATATTGAGCAAATTGTTCTTCTTATACAAGAGGAACATTTATTTAATGATAAACAAAAACGAATTCTTGTTGATTTAATCATGAACATGGCGAAGAAGAGTATGAGTCGAATTGAGAATATTTTAATGGTAGATGATCAGGAAATATTTTTAAAAGGTGCTAAATCACTTTTTGAAAAAAAGAACTTTAGTGTCTCGACAGCATTAAACTATGAAGAAGCCGTTAGCCGAATCCAAGAGGGTGGACTTGACCTAATATTGATTGATGTCGATTTAAGACAAGATAAAAACGGTATTGATGTTTTGCGTTTTGTTAAGCAAGAATTCCCGAAGTTACCCTGTGTGATGCTTTCAGGCATTCGAAGTCAGGAAACGGCGCAGAAAGCAATGGCTGAGGGTGCTTTTGATTACGTGGATAAACAGGAAGATATCGACAAGGTATTTCTTATTATTAAGAAAATAGAAGAATATAGTCAGCTAAAGGATTCTTATGATCAGCTGGAAAGTTTGATGTGGTCATAAAGGAGTTTCTTCTTAATATATAAATATATATGTGGCTACTTAAGATATTACCTTCTTTTGTCGGACTTTTAACACTTATATTTGCAATAGTAATCCCTATAAAGGGAAATCGAAGTCAGTTGCAGACGGTTTTTAGTTTAATGTGTCTGGCAGTTAGTATTTGGGCATTCAGTTATACGATGGTGTATTTGTCTACAATGCCTGAACAGGCATTGTTTTGGGTGCGAATAGGATTTGTCGGAGTTGTATTTATGCCGGCTCTATTTATTAATATTGTAAGGTTAATAAGTGGTTCGGTGCAAAATGTTTGGCGTTATAGTAATAATATCCTATATTTTGTTGGATTTATATACCTAATAATCAGTCGATATGATATTTTTTTACAACATCCCACAATACGTTTCTGGGGCTACTATCCCAATGCTGGGCCTAGTTACATTTATTTTGTAATACTGTTTTTTATATCATTTAGTATGAGTTCATTTATGCTTGTTCCCACCAAGAGTAAGCTGAAATCCTTGAATTTATCTGAATTAAAGCAACAGAAAATAGCTTTTCTTGCTTTTTGTATAACAATTTTTTCTATCGTTGATTATTTACCGAATTATGGAATAAACGTTTATCCCTTTGCATATATTACAGCTTTTTTATGGATTGTGTTGTTTGGTTATTCAATTTTTAAACATGAATTAATGGATATCCAGCTTGTTATCACACGAACTGTTGCCTATTTTGTTGTATGTGTATGTATTGTTTCTACGTTGTTAATAAGCTACTTCTGTTTATTGGCATATCCAATACTTCAATTTACTGTGACGGTATCTATGTGCGGTTTCTGGATTATATTTGCGTATCGTCTGCGATTAATTATTCAAACACCACTTGAGGAGAAGTGGGTTAAAGATTTCTATCATTCTGAATCGGTTATTGATAGAATTTCAATGGCTTTATCTACCGTTGTGGAGAGGCAATTCGTTTTCTCTACAATTTGTGATGAATTGAAATCGGCTTTTCAAATAAAATGTGTAAGGGGTGTTTCTTTCATTAAAATTGATGATATTGGCAAGAAAGATGTATGGATGAAGGTGATAAATCGTCAAGATCATATGGATCAATTGATACATTATTTTAACGCACATCGAGATATTGTTTTGTTTAATGCCCTCGTCCAAGACATTGCCATTATTTTAAGTATTCCAGGAACTAAAGGTGCAGTGATTGTTCCTGTATATTCTTCTGAGAATATACAGGGTGTGATTATTCTTGAAAAGAAAATTTCTGAAGATCAGTTTAATAATAAAGATATGAAGCTACTTGGAGTCCTCCAACACCATTTCTGTCTGGTATTTGATCGCTTAAAACCTTATGAAAAAATAAAGAAGGAATTACAGGATAGTTTTTCTGTTAGTAATCAGGCGGAACAAAGTTATGTAAGCTCTAACAAGGAATTGGACTATGTTATTCATTGGTTGGAGACAGATTTGTTGGACAAATTGGAATACATTAAGCAGGATATGGATAATGCGGTTATGAAAAAGCATAAAAAAGATGAGGATTATATCTTATTACTTCGATCGATTGATGATATTAAAAAAAAGGTTCAGGACATATATAAGGTAAAAGCTAGTAAGGATAAATACAAAATTAAGGATATAGTATTTGACGTTTTGGCTGATCTCATATTAATTGCGAAAGAAAAAAAACAAGTGTTTAAAGTTGAGATAGATTCAGATACAACCGTAATTCTAAATAAATATTACCTGAAAATATGTATGAAGAATATTATTGAAAATGCCATGAATTATGCACCAAGAGATTCTCAGATTGTTATTAAAACAATTGAAAACCCAGCAAATTTTCAGATTATGGTATCAGATCAGGGGCAGGGCATAAAAAAATCTGATATTGCCAGGATTTTTA
>MFRH01000014.1:0-5934 GCA_001783275.1 Candidatus Margulisbacteria bacterium GWF2_35_9 | reverse complement strand
ATGAATGGGGATATTTTTGTCAACAGCATAGAAGGCAAGGGGAGTACGTTTATAATTAACTTGCCAGTCTTGAAAGTGGCTTAGAAAGGGGAGATAAAATGATATCGGTATTTACTTTTATTTCACGTATATCCCCTTTAATAGCAACAATTTTAAATATCTCGATTGGGTTACTAGTATTTTTTAGAGCTAAAAACAAAAAACAAGGTTTATTATTTCTTTGTTTTAATGTACTCCTTTCAATCTGGTCATTTAGTTGTTTCATCCAAAGTGATGTATATAATGAAAATTGGTGTTTATTATTTGATAAAATATTATATGTTGCTGCAATTCTTATTATTCCTGTTTATGTTCTATCGGTAAAAGTTTATATTAGAATAAAAGTAACTTTACTAGTAATTATAAGTATCATTATTGCGTTAGTTCTTATTCCATTAAACTTTACATGTTTTTTCCGTTTGGGTGTTATTTTTAAAGAAGGTTCTAGGTATACTATAAATCCAAGTATCGGTTGGTATATCTATGTTGTTTTATTTGCCGTAATAACATTTACTGGGTTATATTTAATTCTAAGATATTCTATCAAAGAGAATACAAAGAAAATTCCTTTCTTTTTAATTGCTTATGGGTTCCTTATAACTGGTGGATTGTCTTATTATGTTTTATCCTTGCCTTTTATAAATGGTGTTTTTACTGTAAATCTATTAAATTTGGTTTCAAGTGTAATGGCTTTTGTTTATGCAGTAATTTTTGCTTATGCTATTCTCAAACATGAATTGATGGACATTAAGCTAGTGATTACAAAGACGATTGCGTATGGTGGGGTGGGGGGGTTGGTGTGTTTTACATTGATGCTGGTTTATTTTTTCACTGGGGGAAATGATGTTCTGCGTTTTCTAGTACTACTTTTTGTGACCCTTTTCTGGACCTATTTTGCCTATCGGCTACGACGATTTATTCAAACGCCTCTTGAAGAAAAGTGGATTACCAATTGGTATGACAAAGAAAAACTATTGGATAGGATAGCGGAAGAGTTGGCTGAAGTGATTGAGAAAAAGGATGTATTTTCTATTATTAGCCAAAAATTAAATAACGTGATACGTATCAATAAAATTGATGGGTTTGTGATTTATGAGCCAAAACGAAACAGTCATTCGTCAATCAATCAGCTGGAAATCAGAAACGTGAATACTAGAACCAGTCTGGAAGGAAGAATTGATTCTAGGCATCCGTTAATTCACTACTTGAAAGATAATCGGAGTGTTCAGCATTTTTGTGAGTTGGACGATATGCTTAAGCGATCGTTAACCGAATACTGCATCGATAAAGCTTCAGTGATATTACCGTTTTATTCGCCGGATGAATGTGAGGGTTTTATGGTTTTGGGACGAAAAGTATCTGAGGACAAATATAAGGAAGAAGATATGCAGTTGTTTCGTATTATCCAAACACAGGCAAATATGGTGTTTGATCGCGTTCGTCCCTATGAAAATATTAAACGGCAGTACAAACAGGAACGTAGATGGCGTGAACAGCTAGAGAAACAGAGAGATGTGGTAAGTAAGGATATGAAAGAATTATCCTATTGGATTACACATGACTTAAAGAACGATCTGGCTGGTTTGCGTTTATTTGTAGATCATCAGTTGGCAGTGTTATTTAGTTCAAAAGCTACTCATAAACGAATGGTGGAGCATTTTGCGGATCTAAGTCTTCAGATTAAGATTTTTCTAGGACGGTTTTAGCAATCAATGGATATATTCATATAATTATGCAAAAAATTGCCTAATATTATATTCTTATGATAGGATATGATGAAGTACATTAAAAAGGGGCATTATTGCTTTCAGGTAATAAAACAATGTCAGAGTATACCAAATTAACCAATAACACGAAAAATTATTTAATAACCAGTCCGACTGGTCTTTTGGCGAGCCATATTTTGTATCAGATACTGGAAGATAATGTCGATAATTTACAAAACATTCGTATCGTTAATTTAGTACATGGATTAACGGATGAGAAAATAAATTATACTTTAAGAAAAGAACATTTATACAAAAAAACCCAAAAGAAATCATTTAAAGAAATAAAAGAAATATTAATTAATGTCAATTTTGAGTTAACCTCTTCTGATTTAGGTTTAGATCCTGTTTTTGTTGAAAAAATGAAGGGTGTTAAAATCGAGCATTTGTTCCATTCGGCTGCCATTACTGATTTTAGAGACAAAGAATCCATAAAACCCAAATTAGATAAAATAAATGTTGAAGGGACTGCGAATGTATTAACCCTCACAAAAATATTTGTCGTTAAAAATTTTCACTATGTCAGCAGTGCTTATGTATGTGGGATTACCAGTGGTAAGATTATTCCTGACCAATATACGGATAGTAATTTTATCGATTTTCATAATTATTATGAGTTTTCCAAACTAAAGGCTGAGAAGTTAGTCGAAGACTATTGTGTGAAAGAAAAGATTAATTATATGATATTTAGACCATCTACAATTTCCGGTCGATTAATGTATGAACCAATTGGTTATATTAACAAATTTGATGTGTTTTATGCATTATTCCGATTTTTTTATAAAATGCGATATTTATATGCATTAAAAGAGAACCCAGAAATTAAAGATAAAGCTTGGTCACCATTAAACGAAAAAAAGATTGTACCATTTAATATAAGAATACAAGCGGCTGAAAATCAAGGTTTAAATATTGTTCCTGTAGATTATGCAGCGAAAATAATAATTGATGTAAGTAATAATAATAATTTTATTAAAAAAGAAAAAATTGTGAATATTGTAAATAATGATGTTATTTTTCATCGAACATACATAAATACGATGATGGAAGTATTAAAGTTTAAAGATTTTGAATTTGTAAATAAAAATATTCCGCATAAAGAACAAACGCAGACTGAACAGTCATACTATAGAATGGTTGGGGATATTTTTCATGGTTATCTAAATCAGGGCAATTTAGTATTTTCTGTTGATAACTTAAAAGATGATTTTGAGGATACCTTAAAGTTATGTCCTGTAATGTCTGGTGATAATTTCAGAACACTTATAAATTATGCTCTAGATAATAATTTCACTGTTAAATGATATCCATTCTCCCTCTAATTGAGTCTATCGTTGGAGTTTTGACTGCAATTTGGGGGATATTGGTTTTAAATAGGGGCGGTGTTAAGAAGACAAATATCCTTTTTTCTCTGTTTTGTTTTTCGGTAAGTATATGGTCGTTGTCATACGCAATGGTTTATCTATCGACCGATCCCATTTCGGCATTATATTGGGTACGAATGGGTTTTATTGGTGTTGTTTTAATGCCTGCGTTTATATATGATTTCATTTCAAACTATACAAAGACCCAAAATGTTTATAACAATATTTTTATTAAATTTCTGTACATGGTGGGGGTTGTTTACTTAGTAATAAGCCGGTTTGATTTGTTTTTGCAACAGCCAATCATGCATTGGTGGGGGTATTATCCCGTAGCAGGTCCAACTTATTTGTTTTTTGTCTTTATTTTTTTGCTATCTTTTAGTTTGTGTCCATTTTTACTATTTCCAACGAAATCTAAAAAAGCGAGATTTTCATATGCAAAATATAAACAAATACAAATATTATTCATCGCCTATTTTTTACTAGTATTTTCAATTGTTGATTATTTGCCAAATTTTGGTGTTGAAATCTACCCATTTGCATATATTTTAGTTTTTTTATGGATTACACTTGTCGCTTACACAATTATTCGCCATCAGTTTATGGATATTGATCTAGTTATTAAACGTGGTTCCTATTTTATTCTTCTTTTTATCCTATTCATATTGCCCTATATTGTTCTTATCAATTACATCAGTTCCAAGTTTTTGTTTGAGGCGGGTATTTATAATCTACTTGTTTCTGCCGTTTTATGGACTACTTTTTTTCTTTTTGCGGAAAGAATAAAAACCTTTTTAGGTAATGTCACAGATAAGATATTTTTTAAAGCAGATTATAATGCCAATGAAGTAATGACCTATATATCAAATAAATTGCAGGTCATTACTGATCTTAAACTCTTATTAACCACCTTAAATGATGATTTGACCGAAATGCTCAAGGTAAAAAATGTTGGGATGTTTATGGTGAATAAAACTGGTGGTAGTTATGTTTATTTAACTGTTGAAAATATGGATGTGTTAATTAATAAACAGTTTGATAAACAGCATGTTAAAGAAATGACCCATCTTAAAAAAGATCATTGTGTAATCAAATATCTGGCTAAAAGTGAAAACCATATTATTATGTATGATGATATCAAGGAACGGTTTTCTCAACGAAATGACCAAGAAATTATTAATATTTTAATGTTTATGGATAGTATTAACTCCAAGCTATTAGTTGCCAGTGTTTATAATGAAAAGGTCTCTGGTATTATATCTGTTGGAGAAAAGAAGAGTGGAGACGCTTTTAGAGATAAGGACGTAAATCTGTTATCCAATGTGGTTCAGCAGGGAACACTGGTTATATCAAAAATAATAGAAATAGATGAAAAGGCAACTATCCGTGCAGAGAAAGAACTTCATGAAGCCCATCATAAAGAAGTTGAAGAAAAAAATCAGCAGTTGAAAGACGCTATGTGGAAATTATCTTTAACCCAGGAAAAGTTAATAGAAGAAGAGCAGATGTCGGCTATGGGCAAGTTAGCAGGGGAGGTTGCTCACGATATGCGTAACCCCCTTAGTTCGATGAATCGTTTGCTGCACTATTTGTTGGATGAAGGATATATCGGTGACAGCGAGAAAGTGTTAGTCGATGTATACAAAAAGTTGCAGGGAGAAGAAAATTTATCTGATAAAGATCAGGTACTTAAATACTTAAAATTCTTACTCTCAAATAATCTTGAGATAAAAGAAACTTTGTTAGAAATTGTGAATATTAATACGATACTTCGAAAAATTGCGAATGATTTTCTTGAGTATTCTAAAGTGTCTCAAGATATTCCAACTGAAAAGATTAGCATTAAAGAGTGTGTGATTGAAAAAATAAAGGAGTATAGTGCTGATTGTGAAAAAACGAGGGTGACGATTAATCAGCAGATGAATTCCGATAAAAAAGTGATATTGTTTGATCATCAGATTATTAAGATATTTGGCAACTTGTTAGATAATGCGATTAAAGCAGTTCAGGAAAAAGAGATCGCAGGTAATCGGGATGTCACTGTTTCTTTAGATAACGTGCTTCAGGATGGGAAGGAATTCGTTGTGTTAGAAGTAGCTGATTCAGGGATTGGGATGTCTTTGGATCATTTAAGCAATATTTTTAAGCCGTTTTATACGAAGAGAAAAAATTTGCAAGGAACAGGATTGGGGCTATCGATTGTTAAAAAAATAGTTGAAAGAGCCGGTGGGATTGTTACGGTTAAAAGTAAAGAAGGTCAAGGAACAACGTTTAAAATTATTTTGCCATGTTATGATTAACCTCGCATGAGAAAATTATTATTACTGATTTTCTTCTTACACAGTTTTAGTTTTTCTAAGTCACTAATCGGATTGGAGTTTGGATCGACTCGTGCTGACTTTTTTAATTTAAATAAAGCCCAAGATATTGAAAGAGTTAAAAAAGAGGTTTCTGGGCTCAATTCATACAGTTATATTGGTTCTTATCATGGCAAGCCTGCTAAATTCTACGTATATTTCAAAGAAGATCGTTTTTTTAAAGCTGAAGCACTCATTAATGTTGAGCAAATAGCGAAAACGGTTTCAATGGGTATTTCTGTCCAAGAGTTATATCGAATGGAGTTTATGGCGATCTATTACTATTTAATCAAAGAGCTGGGGTATCCTAGAGGGATTAGTCGCATTGATCCTGTGCGATACGGTGCAGAATGGCAAAATACGAACTCAATTTGGCAGGTGAGTTTATCCGGTGACAAAAATCTGCCA
>MFRH01000013.1:27093-38778 GCA_001783275.1 Candidatus Margulisbacteria bacterium GWF2_35_9 | reverse complement strand
TTTCTTCCATAATAGTTATAACAAACCCACTCAGTTCTTTTGATTGCAAAACCTCGCCAATGGTTTTATTAAAATTAGCCGTTACGAGGCCAAAGGCTGCAATAAAAATAAATTTACTCCAAATTTCGGTGTAGGGATTTTCCATCCATGTATGTTTGATATTGGCCTGCTTTAAGAGATCAAATATCACTGGATTGACTAAGCTATTATTAGGATCTTTTCCAAAAATGATGGTGCAAGCACCGCCACGTTGTTTCACTGTTCCGGGTTTTTCAATGTGAGTTCCCACATAAACACAGGAAGGGAAAACAACTCCGCTTGAAATAATGGTGCGTATTCGTTCGGAAATATCAATACCATTAAGTAGGGGAAGGATCATAGTGGATTCTTGAATTTTTGGCTTTAATTGAATGAGAATATTAGTTAAATCATAGCTTTTAACACAAATTAGACATAAATCAAGCAAAGGTAAATCTGATATTCGATCTGTTGAAAGCGTGGGTTTACAAATAAAGAGTCCCTCATCGGTATCGAGCCTTAATCCATTTTTCTGGATTTCAGTTAAATGTTGATTTCTGGCAATAAAGTAGATGTTTATACTCGGGTTATTCTCTGTGACTTGCGACAGTTTGCCACCAAAATATCCACCCACTCCACCAATGCCGATAATTCCTATATTCATTGAAAACTCCTTAAGCCCTTTATTTTTTATTATAATCATTAATAATAAAAACAAATAGAATTATGCTAAACATTTATTTATTCTGAAACAGATACTAAACCTTGCCGATATATTTATATAAGATGCTAAAAAAAATAATATCTCTCACTTTACCCAAAATAGCGGAATGGGCTTACGAAACGCAGTTTCAGAAGCGGTTTGATCATGTGTTAAAGGTTGAATTGTTATACCTTTCAGAACCGGAGGAACTGGAGTATACGCAGGTATTAAACAATGTGCTTGCTATGTATCAGTTACCAAGGGTAGCGAATGTTTTAAAACTAATTGGATCAGATCATCTTGGGAGAGATTTATTACAAATTAATACTGGTGTGAAATTTAATGTTGATAACCATCTTGGACAGCTAGAATTGTTATGTTTACAAAAAAATGTGATGTATGTTTGGCAGGAATTATCGAGTGACGAAAAACAAAAAGTAATTGATTTCTGTCGAGACAAAACGATTGCTACAATAGGGTCTCAAGCCGAATGCTTCACTTTATATTTGAAAGATTTTATTGATGGGCTTATTTCTTTCCAGTCGCAGATTAGATCTCAACTAAATGATGCCGTTAAATTGCGTCGTATGTTTTATTCATATAACAAGAGAAGGTTAAACTAGTTAAAAAGGGGAAATATAAGCCAGATTAAGTAGCCTAAATAACCTAGAAGAAAGACAACTCCTTCCCATCGGTCTAGGCGTTTTGCTCCACCTGTAAACATAAATACAAAAAAGAGAAGTGTTGAAATAAACAAAACAAGCATATCCCGATTAATTGTAGCATCGAGAGCTATGGGGTGAATAATGGCACTGATACCCAGAATAAAAAAAGTATTGAATAGGTTGGATCCAACAATATTCCCAACTGCGATATCGGAATTTCTTTTTAATGCAGCAGAAACTGAGGTGAATAATTCTGGCAGAGATGTTCCTAACGCAACGATTGTTAATCCAATAATTGTTTGGCTGACATGAAGTATTGTCGCAAGACGAACAGCGGAGCTTAATGTTAATTGAGCTCCAAGGGGTAATCCGACTACTCCAATGAGTATTAACGCTAATGATTTGCGCAGAGAAATATTTTCAGGTAAATTCTCTTCTGCAGACTTAGCCGCTCCCATATTTAGTGAATAATAGAGAAAAACAGCAAAAAAACAAAGGAGAAGGATTCCCTCCGATCCACTTATACCCATGGGTAATAATCCAAATAATTGATCATTTGCCATTACGATGATTACAAAAACGGATAACAAACACAGCGGAATTTCTTTCCATATGGTTGAGTTTTGAACTTTTAATGGAAAAATAAGAGCAGATAACCCTAAGATTAACAGTATATTTATAATATTGCTACCCATTATATTACTGATAGCAATTGACGAATTATTTTGAAGACTGGCCGAGATATTAACAAAGAGTTCCGGTAAGGATGTACCAAATGCGACAACAGTAAGCCCGATGACTAAATTAGAAACACCAAAGTGTTTAGCTAGTAATGACGCACCATCAACTAATGCGTCTGCTGACTTAATAAGAAACACAAATCCAATGATCAGTAATAAAATAGTGTTTAGCATATTAATTTAAGATAAAGGCCCATTCAATTTGTTTTAGAGTCTTATTATTATTAAAGGTAAAGCTAATATAGCTACCCGGATACAACGAACCTTCGTAAGTAATCCGATTACTAATAGATGTCTTGGGCATGCCGAATACGCCATATATTTTATCAATAGGAGAATTTATTGCAATATTGTAGGGAAGCTTAATCTTATTGGACAGCAATTGAATGGATAGGATTATATCTTTGTTTTCTAATGGGATCCGATACGCCCGAATATAAATTCCGTCATAAATTAATTCATGAATTTCATCCGTTTGTTTTGGATTATAAATATTAATAAATGGTTTAATTTGGTGAATTTCAGGAGTGCCCAGTCTAGACAAAAGTTCTTCAATTGTGGTCCCAGAAGAAATATTTGTTCCAAGGAAATAATCGACATTATGTTGATATTTAATGCTGGAGTGATTATTCGGATAGGTATTAATCGAAGTGGAATGTCTCAGTTGAGTTAATTTTTGTTGATAGAAAAACCAGCTTAAAAATTGAAGCCCAATAAACAGACAAATAATCATGATTATAAATTTAATCTTGATTTTCATTCTGATGAAATTTTACATCATTTTATATTAAACTGCATAGAGAATTCGAAATATCTTGCTAGGCACGAGAGAAAAATAATCATATAATAATGAGCATATAAATAGAAAGGAGCCTTTTATGAAAAGGATACTTTCAATTCTAGCCTTATTTTCAACATTAATTTTACTTGGTTGTATTGCAAAGCAAAGTGGTTCTGATGCTCCACTGACTACTTCTAAAACATGGCATCAGGTAAATGCCAGTGCCAACTGGGAAGCTAGGGAAAAACTAGCGGTAGTGACGTTTAATAATAAAATATGGGTTATTGGCGGATCGAGTCCGACAACTCCCGGTATGACGGATGTCTGGTCGTCACCAGATGGGATAACCTGGACCAAGGTTGCGGTGGACTCCAGTACAGGTGGGCGATTTGGTCATGAAGCAGTTGCCTTCAATGGAGAGATGTATATTATGGGCGGATTGGTTGGCGGCAGTACGTTTAAGAATGACGTATGGGCGTCGTCGGATGGTATTACGTGGACTCAAAAAACAAGTAATGCCGGTTGGGTTCCTAGAACAAACTTTGCTGCGGTGGTTCACAATAATTTAGTTTGGGTAATGGGTGGCGTGAATGCTAGTAATCAGTGTTTAAGTGATATTTGGAATTCTTCAGACGGAATTACTTGGACGCTTGTTACAGCAAATGCTGTATGGGGTGCAAGATCCGGGCTTCGAGTTTTTGAGTTTAATAATTCTATGATTCTTCATTCAGGACGAACGACGACTAATATGATTCCATTGTCGGTGAAAGCAGATGTCTGGTCCTCTAATAATGGCACAAGTTGGGTTCAGTTGGTTTCGGAGGGACCCTATGTTTGTCGTTCATATCATGGTGCAGGTGTTGCCGATAATATGATGTTTTTTATGGGGGGAACAAATGCTGTAGGTGCGTATATTCAGGATACTGGATTTAGTTCCGATGGGTCTAATTGGGGGATGGTAACTGTTGCGTCACCATTTCCGGATGCTAAGAAATTTATGGGTTCTGCGGGTTTCGCTGGCAAGTTCTGGGTAATCGGCGGAATTAATCAAAATAGCCTGTATCAGAATGATGTTTGGGCTTTCTACTAGGATTAGATATTTGTATTATCTGGGTGGCTTTTGGAATTGATTTTTTAAATAATACAGCTGATCCACTAAGTGTAAAATAACAGGGACTGCTTCGTTATTTACACCCATAGACTCTTTTAGGTCGATAATAAGCAATATCCGAGAGATGTCTTCCTGATCTAACATCACAGGATTAAGCGTTATTGGTTGAATCCACTCATTGTCTAAGCATAAACTGATATTGGTTAAGTCAATTTTATATTTGTGAACCACTTCTTCTATATAAAACCTGTTTTTCTTCTTCATGAAAGACTCCTCCCTTTATTTTCTTGGGTTGTAAGGGTGTTCGCTTGACCATTTTGTTAAAAAATCAGTTAATTCATGGTTTTGTTTTTCAGGTAATTTAATTAGAAGTTCTACAAATTGATCGCCATGGTGATCGGTTGCTTTTTGCCGATATCCCTTATTTTTCATTCGTAATTTAGTGCCAGTATTTGAATGTGGGGGAATTGTTAATGTTGCTTTTCCTCCAACGGTTTGAACTTCAATTTTCCCTCCGAGAATCGCTTCATAAAGAGTGATGGGGACATCAAGATATAAGTCATTTCCTTTTCTTGTAAACTGCTTAGACTGGTTAACATGAATTTCCACATAAGCATCACCAAAGCTACCTTTTTTTGTGCCGCTTAACCCCTGTCCTTTAAAGCGCAATTTTGTACCATCTTCAATACCCGGTGGAATTTTAACTTTTAAATTTTTACCTTTTGCAAGAACAATTTCTTTTTCAATACCTAAAACGGCTTCATCAAAGGTTATCTGTAGTTCATAGTGAACATCCTGTGCTGGCCGGTTCATTTCGAAATCGTCACGGGGGACTCTTCCTCCGAAGATACTTGAGAACAGATCCTCATAATGACCGCTGAAGTTTGTGTTATATCTTCCCTGTGAGGTTTGGGTCTGATTGTAAAATGGACCTTGTCGTTTAGAATGGGTGCTTTGATTTTTCTGATAATCTTCATATTCTTTTTGTTCATTATACTTCTGCCTGCTTTCCTTATCTTTAATCATATCATAGGAATTATTAATTTCTTTGAACTTGTTTTCTGCTTCTTTATTTCCTGGATTTAGGTCTGGATGATGTTTCTTGGAAAGTTTTCGATAGGCCGCTTTTATTTCTGCATCGGTTGATTTTTCTGAAACCCCTAATAGTTTATAAGGATCTATCATGTATTCTATTGTATCACTAAGAGAATGGAAGGGAAATCATTTGCCATTTTGTAGAAGTGCTATAATGTCTTTTATAACATATATGAACGTATTTATTACCTTTTATAATATTGATAGTGATCGAAATCTGTTTATTTCCAGCGGCTTCTTTTTTGTCAGGCATTTATTTGAGGGAATTGATTTGTTTTTCTCTCAAACTGCTACTCAGGAAGATATAAAAACTTCAATCTGTGACATTAATGAAAAAATCGACCGGATATATTGTACGATTAACTATTCATTTGAAGCAAAGTTAATGCAGGACATCGTCGATGATCGCTGGGTCGTTGGAGGCCCAGAAGCCATCGAGATTATTAGAGAAGGAACGTCGGTATTACTTAGCAAAGGGACTGTTATTGGTGAGAGCTTTGAGGAGTATCATGGCTTATCGCCCAGCACAACATTTACCTATTATTTTAAGGACCTAGTTGCTGAAATCAATCCGCGTGTTGTGAGCTATCCCTGCTCAATCGGTAGCGGTTGTTACTGGAACAAGTGTTCCTTTTGTTCGTTTCATAAGTATTCAGATAGTCGCGGTTATTATGTAAAGTCTAATGTCACAGAAATAATCAATAATCTCTTGCCATTGGCTGTTCCATCACAAGTGCATACCTGCATATCATCCTGTTCACCACAGGTTCTAGAGCAAATTTTGGCAGCAACAGTTAAAGATGGGATTATCTTGTCCGAATTTATTCGAGCAGATCAATCGATATTAGATTTAATCCACAATTCCAGACAGATGTCGTTTAAAAACCATTTGGCATTATTAGGCATAGAAACATTGTCGCAAGCTCTTTCGGATCGATTAAACAAAGGAGCAAGTGTTGCCAATTATATCCGCTTAGTAGAATCTATTTTATCTCGAGGAGGGTATGTTGCCTTATATGTTATGACTTGGCTGCCTTTTATTACTGAGGAATCGGCTCAGGAGTCTATGCGAAATCTGAAAAAAATAGAGAAAATAGCTAAGAAGTATCCACGTGAGCGTTTTAGTATTATTAATAGCGGAGAAGTCTTGTGGCCCACTGAAACGATAGCAAAGAAAATGGGAAGTGGATTGCCAACCTATAAAAGTTTTAAGCATTTATATGGAGTAAAAATTGGGTCTGGGTCTAAGATAGAAGAGTATAACCGGAAGATTAATCAGTCACTTTTAAATTCATCTATTCCGTTAAAAGGTGATCCTATAACACTAACTTATGGTTCGTAGCTTTCAGGTAAGCCTAACGTATTTTTTAAAAGCTGATTAAATCCATCTGCTTGTTCAGCTGCGGTTGCTGGTGATACTAGATGTCCTACGGGAGGTGTTGCAGAAATCATTCCCAGACCGGCAATTGTTCCAATAATGCCAAAAGTACAAATGATTAGCCCACTATCAGGGTTTGGAGAGGCTAAAGCTGATGAAAAGCCAGCAATTGTAGCGACTAGGCCGACTAGACTTACAATTGCCCCAGTGCCACTCATTTCCTCATATTGACGATTGGTTTGTTCGACTCGAGTTAATGAACCTTTATCGCCTACCAATTGTGCAAATTGTAAGTCGGATATCTCTTGAATGCCACCCTGAATGATTTTCCAGTCAGTAGTTTCATATGTTGTGGAGGATGATTTTGTCCATCCCATTCCGAAAATAGAGTAGTATCCGGGAAAATAGTCGCTATAGGTGGAGCTAGAACCTTGAGTTTGAAAACTTTTGCTCAGAAGAATGTCTAATTTTTTTCTTTTATACTCTTGTTGTTCCTTATATTTTGCATCCAGCACTACTTTTTGAGATTGTTGGGTTGCTTTAACAAGTATGGTTGTGGATTCACCAGTTGGGACTGAAACTAGTTCGCTGTAGATGATTACCCCATTTTGAACTGCTTTGACATAGTGTTGACCAGATTCTATGGCACTCATTTCTACTCGATCTGTTCCAACTAGTATTTCATCAACAAAAATCTGGATATCCTTAACTTCTGAAAATACTTTCAAGGAGCCAGTTCCTGCAGCAAAAATGGATGTTGGGGAAACAAAGCATGTCATTAAAAACAACACTAGAAATAATTTCAATGAATGAAATATTCGCATAATTTAATTATATATCATTTTAAATAAATTTGTATAAGGATAAACGAATATTTTTTTTAAATGCGGATTTCTTCCCAGATTTTGTTATAAAGTTCGACGCCTTCACCCAAGTCTTCTTTCAACTCGCAGTTTTTTAAGTCGATGATGTTGTAGTTGGGTGATACTGTGACAAATTTTCTGGCTTCCATATTAATGGCAGGAATTTTTAAATAATCAACAATCTTAGCATAAACCTGTGGCTCATGAATAAAATTGATAAATTTGTAAGCCAAATCCTTATGTTTTGAATCTTTTAAAATTACCATACTGTCAATGTACATGGGCCCACCTTTGGGGGGGATAAAAAATTCAGTTTGTGCTTTCATTGAGGGATCAAGTTCTAAGAATACATTTTCAGAATAACCATGCACTACCCAAAATTCTCCTGCAGCAAAGCCTTTTCCAAAGGATTCTGCGTCAAACTTGACGATGTTTTGTTTCCATTTCAGTACTAATTGCTTTGCTTCTTCAAGTTGTCCTTTATCAAAAGTGTTTACAGAATAACCAAGTTCTTTAAGAGCTAATCCCAATACTTCTCTCATGTCATCGAGTAGTGTCATTTTGTTTTTTAATGCTGTATTTTCAAAAATTCGTGCGCTTTTTGAGAATTTCTTAATATATTTTTTGTTTACGCTAATACCAGCAGCACCTACCATATAAGGAAAACTGTATTTAAGTCCTGGATCATAGGCAATTTTACTTGTAATGAGTGGGTCGAGTAAATTAAAACTAGCGATTTTTGTACTATCAATGGGACTTAGCATTCCAGAAGAGATCATTATTTTTACAAAATCTCCTGATGGGAAAACAAGATCATACCCTTTTGCACCACCGGCTTTTAATTTGGCGTACATCTCTTCATTGGAGGTGTAGACATCATAAACAACTTTAACGTTATACTTTGTTTCAAAGTCTTTGATTACTTGATCAGGTATATAATAGGTCCAGTTGTAAATATATAGCTTGTTGTCGGTATTTTTAGAAGAATTTGTACAACCGTATAGTAAAACTAGCAAAAGAATGATTATTAAATTGATGAGTATTTTTTTCATATTTCCATAATATTAATATCCGGTTTATTCGTCAATAATGAATAACAGTTTTTTATCAGTGATTAATAATATATTTTGAGAACTTGGAAAGAAAGAGAGAAAGAACAATTGTTGCTAGAACGATTAAAACCGATAGGGCGTTGATAACCGGAGATACCCCAAAGCGAATCATAGAGTAAATGTAAATGGGCAGCGTTGTACTTCCAGGACCGCTAATGAAGAAGGTAATAACAAAATCCTCAAGGGATAAAGTAAAGCTCATCAGAAGTGCGGCAATGATTGCTGGCATTGTCAGTGGGATCAGGATTTTCATCAGTACATCTATTTCTCTGGCGCCTAAATCGCGAGCAGCTTCTAAGAGGGTTGAATCGAATTCCTCAAGTCGAGCCATGACGATTAGCAGTACAAAAGGAATATTAAAAGTAATATGAGATAGATAGACAGTAAACAAATTTTGTGGAAATGAAAACGCCGAAAAAAATATGAGTAGTGCAACTCCGAGGATGATTTCAGGTAGCAGTAGTGGCAACATTGAAATAATTTGAAAAAGGTTTTTAAGTTTAAAACTATACCAGCGTAGACCGATTGCACCTAAAGTACCGATTAAAACAGCAGAAAAAGCTGAGCTG
This sequence comes from Candidatus Margulisbacteria bacterium GWF2_35_9, assembly GCA_001783275.1. Taxonomy (GTDB): domain Bacteria; phylum Margulisbacteria; class Riflemargulisbacteria; order GWF2-35-9; family GWF2-35-9; genus GWF2-35-9. The sequence goes on along the minus strand of MFRH01000013.1, from coordinate 29,743 downwards.
ACTGCAATAATTAAACTGTTGCTGACGGCTTTCCATAAAAAGGGAGAATTTGTAAATAGTTCGTTATACCATTTCAATGAAAACCCCGTGATAACCATCGATTTTGAACTGTTAAATGAATAAAGAAGCAATACGGCCATCGGTAAATAAAAGAAGAGAAGAGTTAAAATGACCATGGTGGTTGTAAAAATACCCCGTTTAGTATGATTCATTACTTGCCATCCTTTTCATCGCTACGTCGAACTGATCTGATATAAAGGAGAATTCCAAGACAGGTTACAAGGGTGATAATGGTTGCAATGGCGGATGCAAGTGGCCAATTGCGAGTGATTGTTAATTCTCTGGCAATCATATTCCCAAGCATAAAGGATTCTTGTCCTCCAACGAGCTGCGGTACTGCGTAGGCACCGAAAATAGGGATAAATGCAAACAAAAATGCAGCCATTAATCCAGTTCGAATGTTTGGCAACAATACCTTTAAAATCCCTTGTAACCTGCTTGCCCCTAAGTCAGACGAAGCTTCAAGTAATGTGAAATCAAATTTATCAATAGCGGCATATAGTGGCAGAATTGCAAATGGTAAATAGGTATAAACGAGCACCACAATGACGGCTATTGGATTATATAAAAATTGAATATTGGTTTTTAATACATGAAGGCTCAGAAGGAGTTGATTTAAGAATCCATTATTTCCCATGATGGCGATCCAGGCATATATTCGAATTAAAAAATTGGTCCAAAAAGGGATTAGAACTAAAAACAGCAACACATTTTTAAGGGGACTTCTGGCAATATAATAGCTAACCGGAATAGCAAAAAACATAATGATCGCAGTTGAAATGACCGATATTTTTAGCGTGAACCAGAACACTTTTAGATAGGTAAGTTGGATTAAACTTTGGTAGGCTTTCAATGAAAACGTATAAATGACGCCACCATAAATGTCTTTGGTTAAAAAACTATAAAGAATAATAATGATAAGTGGTGAAACGAAGAACAGGATACTCCAAATGGTTAAAGGAAAAAGATAAAAATGTCCAAGTCGACTCTTTTCTGTCATTGTACTATGAAAATTCCACAATATTCATGTCTGATTTTTCCCATTCCAGAAAAACTTTATCCCCTCTGCGGATTCTTGTTTCATTGGCCTCATGAACTTTAATAATGTTCATAATATTTTGTTTCGTTTTTACAAAGTATCGGCTCTGAAATCCACTATAAACGATTTCCTTCACCTGTCCTTGAAGACATTCGTGTGTTATTTTGACAGTTGGTTCAATTGGAAGAATATTGATTTTTTCCGGTCTTAACGATACCGTCAGGCTTGCACCGGATTTAATTTTGGGGTTATTAATCAATATATTAATGCTACCTGCTTTTTCGGTAATTAGTTTTGTTTCTTTATTCTCTGTAATGCTTAAAGACCCTTTTAGTAAATTGGTTTCACCAATAAATCCGGCAACAAAGGCATCCGCTGGTTTTTCGTAAATTTCTTTTGAGGTTCCAATTTGATTTATTTTGCCATCTTTCATGATGGCGATACGGTCAGAAACCCCCAATGCTTCCTCCTGATCATGGGTTACATATATAAAGGTAATGCCGATTTCATTATGAATTTGATCCAGTTCAATCAGTAGCTCTTTGCGTAGTTTTGCATCCAGTGCACTGAGTGGTTCATCTAGAAGCAAAACTTGCGGTTTATTGATGAGTGCTCTGGCAATAGCCACTCGTTGTTTCTGTCCTCCAGAAAGCTGAGACGGCATCTTTCTTTCCTGTCCGTTGAGTTTTACTAATTCCAAAAACGTAAATACTTCTTTTTGAATAATTTTTTTATCAATTTTTTTTAGCTTAAGACCGAAAGCGATATTATCAAAGACGGTTAAATGAGGAAATACGGCGTAGTTCTGGAAAACCGTATTGACTTTACGTTTGTTTGACGCGATATCCGTCACATTTCGATCATCTAAAAAGATACTTCCAGTATCGGGTTTATCAAAACCGGCGATCATTCGAAGTAATGTTGTTTTACCACAACCTGATGGGCCTAAAAGCGAAAAGAATTCCCCTTTTTTTATTTCAAGGTTGATATCGGATAAAACCTTGAAATGTCCAAAGTTTTTACTAATATTTTTTATTCCGACTGAGCTTCCAAGCATGCTTATATCATAAATATTAACTGGTTCTTTGACAATAGTTGAAAATGGATCAGTTATTATAAAGTATGTAGACATACAACTGTGCTTGTATGTCTACATAAAACGAAAGATAGCGTTATTCTATTTTTTCCAAAAACATGTCTTGTGGTAACCGGTACTACAGGCCTTAGAAACTTTTGAATTGAAACTGATTTGTAACATATAAAGTGATGGCAAGAATACCAATGTTATAAACGTTGCTAATAATAAACCCCAAACAATTGCCATAACCATTGGCACTATAAAGGGGTTATCACCTGCAAACCCATAGGCTGTTGGAATAAGTCCGGCTGCTGTTGTAATTGTTGTTAACAGAATCGGCCTTAGGCGTCGTTTAGCGGCAGCAGCTAATGAATCAACTGTTGCTCCTTCTTCATCGCGCTTATAGTTAAGAAACGAGATCATAACCAGTGAATCGTTAACAACAACACCGACCAGACCAATAATTCCGATAA
>MFRH01000013.1:0-27070 GCA_001783275.1 Candidatus Margulisbacteria bacterium GWF2_35_9 | reverse complement strand
CCATTTAAGAAGAATGCAATAATTACCCCAGCAAAACTAAAGGGGATAACAGACATAACAAGTAGTGGCTGTAAGAATGAATTAAATAAAATAACCAATATAAAATAGACTCCTGTTAACGCCACGATAAATGCAATTCCTAAACTTTGCATCGCTTCTTGAGTATCCTTTTCCTCCCCTCCAAAACTAATTCGCATATCTGGTAGCGTTGAAACAATTGGCTCAAATTTGTATTTAATTATCTTTGACATCTCCGTTGATGTAATAATTTTTGTATCTAAGTCTGCATAAATTGTAATGGATCTATCACCGTCATCATGATTAATCATTAAAAGATCGTCTTGTTCTTTCATTGTTATGAACTGACCAAGAGGAACAAGTTTTCCTTGATTATTTAAAACAGTCAGATTTTTAAGTGTTCTTATCGTCGCTCTTGATGGAGAATTTAGAATAACCCGATAGTCCACTTCTTCACCTTCCCAGCGCAGATCAGATACAACTGTTCCATCAAATGCTGCACGGATTGTATCTGCAACACTAACAGCATTTAGTCCTAATCGGGACATTAACTCATAATTGAAACGTATGACTATTCTACTTTTACCTGTTCCTTGATTATCTATGATATTTGAAACGCCTTTTTGCTCATTCAAAAATGTTTTTAATTCAGCAGCAAGTGCGTTTCGAGATTCATCATTATCGCTAATTAATGTCACCGTAACTGGTTTTCCCATCGGTGGTCCGTCAGGTACAAGGTCAACAACTAATCTCTTGAAGGTGGTAATCCCTTTTAGACGTTCTCGGAGGTCTGCAACGATTTGCACTGCAGTTCGAGATCTAGACTTTATTGGGGTGAGGTACATCATCACATTTCCAACAGAATTGTTATTTATTCCATAGGAAAAATTAGCCAGTGCAGGTGTTTTTTCGCCGATGGTTGTTACATAACTAGCTATTTCTCCTTTTGGCATGGAGTCGATAATCGCTTCAATTTGTTTTGCCTGTTTGGATGTTTCTCCCAGAGCGGTACCTTTTGGCATTTCAAATTCGATATAAGTATAAAATCCATCTGAAGAATCAAATAAGATAAATTTTATTTTTGACCCGACAACAGTAAATGTCAGCATTAAAATAACAAGAAAAACAAGTACTGTTTTTACTTTATGCTTTATTGTAACTTTCAACAATTTTTCATAATGATTTGCAATTTTATTGAAAATGCCCAGAGTTTTTTTATTCTTATTTATTTTAGTATGGGCGATATGGCTTGGAAGAATGAAAAGCCCTTCAAGTAATGAGCCTAACAAAGTGAGAATTACTACAATTGGCATAGCTTTCATAAATTTGCCCATAATCCCTGTCATAGAAAGCATCGGAACAAAAACTATCATAGTTGTTAGGATGGTAGTAAGAACTGGCCAAATTACTTCTTTAACCCCTTTAATTGCAGCCTCTTTTGGTGGTAATCCCTGTTCTCGATATCCATAAATATTTTCAGCAATAATGATTGCATCATCAACAAGCATCCCAAGAACAATAATAATGGCTGTTAAGGTAATAAAGTTTAGAGATAAACCAAAAACTGGGAAAAATATAAATGCAAAGAAAAGTGATATTGGAATACCTAATGCTGTCCAAAAGGCTACTCGAATATTTAGCATTAATACGAGGGTGATAACGACCAGTAAAAATCCAATTTTTGCATTACTAGTTACAAGGTCTAAAAGGCCTCGTGTCTCAATAGAAAAATCAAAAACTTCGATGACTTCAATATTATTTGGAAGCGTTTTTTTAAATTCTTTAACAATATTTTGAATTTGTTTGGTTGTGTCGATTTGATCTGATTTGGCTTTTTTTATTACCAATAGGTTGATCGATTTTTTGCCGTTTACTCGTGGTATTTTTTGAGGATCCTCATAAGCGTCATTAATAATGGCAACATCGGACACTTTTATACTATTCCCATCGAATCCGGATCTAACAATGACTTCTCCAACATCGGTTAATTCATTGAATTCAGACATAACAACAAACTTTTTTTCAGCTGGTTGAGATTTTAAGTTGCCAGCACTCATTCTATAATTATGAGATTTGATGGCTAGCATAATTTCACCTAAGGAAACATATTTCGTTGAGAGGTCCGCTTGGTTAACTTCTATTTTGACTTCTTTTTTTAAATAACCAACTTTTTGGATTTTACCAACTAATCGATTGGCCTGAATCTTTTTTTCTAGCGCCAACGCATATTTTCTTTTTAAACTATAATCAGCATCACCGACAATTGCCAATTCGAGAATTGGCATTTCATCAGTTTTAATTTCGGTGATATATGGCTTTACTGACACTTCATTCGGAAGAGCATCAACCTTGTCTATAGCTTTTTTTATGTCGTTTTTAACTTTATCATAGTCATATCCATCTTCAATCATAATTGAGATGTTTGAAAAGTTCTCAATAGAAGCAGAAGTTAGTTCCTTTATTCCGTCGACGTTTTTAAGTTCGTCTTCTAATTTAGTTGTGACTTTAAGCTCAACGTCTTTTGGTGAAGCCCCAGGGTATACCGTTGTTATTTGGACGATCCCCATATCTACAGAGGGATATCCTTGCTTTTGTACGTGCATTAGTGATAAAAATCCGGCAAAACAAATGAAGATTAGTATCAAATTTACGACTTTTGGTCTATTTATAAAAAACTCGACTGCTTTTAGTATCATATTACTGGTCTCCTTTATTTTGATCTAAATCCAAGATTGCGGATAATGTATTTAATAACAGAGCTTTTCTATATTTTAGGCCTTGTTCTTGAAGCTTCGTTGATAGTATCTGCCCTTGAGAGTTTAATAGGAAAAAGATTGAACTTCGTCCCTGTTTATATTTTTGTTCTTCCAATGTGGCATATTCTTGAGAAAGAGAAATCAATTTCTTTATTTCATCTAATTGAGTATCTATATACCAAATAGAACTATAAAGAGCTTTTATGTTGTTGATTGTATCTGTTATTGTATTTTGATTTGTTTTTTGAATTCGAATTAATTCTTGCTCTGAAGATTCATATTCAGAAATAGCCGCAGTATTGCCAATTGGAGTTGAAAATTGAATCCCGATGGAATAGGGGGATTTTTTCCCAACATTATTAAACGTGTCTTCTTGAGACAGTTCAGAAGAACCAAGTTTTTTAGAGTAGAATAACTCTAAACTTGGGTCAAGAGAACTTTTGCTTATAGCAAGGGTTTCTTTTTGCATATCTTCAGTTAAGTTAAGTATCTTAACAATATTAGATTGTTTTTTAAAATATTTGATAGCGTCATCCTTCGGAAGAATTTTTATTGAGTTTATTTCAACCGAGGGGTATACCCCGTTTTCTAAAGCAGGTTTTCCAATTCTAGAGTTTATGATGATTGTTTCTTTTGCAAATTCTTCTGAGGCACTTAAGTATGCCATTTTTTTAGCTTGAAGATTTTGATTAGCTTGAACAAGATCTATTTTTTCTGAAACGCCACTTTTTAACTGACGTTCGATTAAGGAAACTTGCTCAACAGCTTGATCTAATTGTTCTTTGTAAATTTTAAGAGACAGATAATCAAATTGCCAATTCAAATAGTCAGTAGATAGTGCAACCTTCAAATCTTCCAAGTCTTCAGCATATTTAATTTCCGCTAATTTATTCCCAAACTCTGCCAGTTTTAATGGATATCGATCTAGTTTACCAAAGGTATTTTTAAGTAAGGGTTGAATAACTGAGAGTTCAAAATTAAGCCCATAAATATTGTAATTAGAACCACCGAGCATACTAGGTAGTTCTTTCATTGAAGAGTATGTGCCACCTATTTGTATTGTTGTTCCTGTATCTGTAAATATTTTTGAAATCTTTGCATTGTTAATAAAGATAGTACTTTTGGGTTCAAATGTTGTTGATCCATCAATCCCATAGCCACCGCTATAAGTTGATGATAGAAACAAATTCCAGTCTTTTAGGCCTTGAACAGATAAATTCTTCTTAACAACAGAAATGTACTGAGCTTTTGCCATTTGAGTTAACGGGTGATTGTTAATAGCTTCTTTTAGATAATCATCTAACGACAATTCAGTTGTTCCTCCGATGGATATACCAAAAAGAAAAACCAGTAAAATAGTTACAACTTGAAATCTTTTCATTTGAATCTCCTTAGTTTTCATTATATTTTTAATCCCCTAATTATCATATTTGCCATGTCCTCCTTAAGTTGATCTCGATTATTTATTGCAAAATGCGGGTTTTCAATCATTAGAATGGTTAATCCATGCAATGCGGCCCATATTAGCTGTGCAAGGTCTAGTGGATCTTTTTTAGTAAAATATCCGTGGTTAATACACTCAGTAACCGCCCCAATTAATTGTTCCAGAGCTTTTTCTCCGTTTTCAGTTTTATGATGGCATTCAAGTTCTACCTCATTACAACGAGTGCAGGCAGAAAAAATAAGCCGGTAATTTTTAGGATGATCAAGACCTGTTTGAATATACGCTTTTAATCCTCTTTTCATTGCTTCTAAAGGGTCGGAGGATTCTTCGCCAATTGCTTTTTCGATATTTACTAAAAATCTACCAAAGGATTCATTCATAATTTGAAACATTAAGTCAGTCTTATCTTTGAAATAGTTATAGATGGTAGTGGGGGAGTAGTTTATTTTATCTGCAATTTTTCTCATTGATAGGTTTTCGAAACCCTCATCAATAAATAATTCAATCGCCACGTCGACAATCTTTTGACGAAGTTCTTGCTTCTCTATTTCTTTCCGTTCCTGAATACTCATAAAGCACCTCCAAATACAGCGTAATAAAAAATAACAACGTTATAATAGTTAGCACTGTTAACTATTGTCAAGCAGTAGTTATTTTTCTTTTTCTATAACAGTATACGAGTAGATTTTTAGAATGTCTGAAAAAAGTAGTTGATTCCACAATTAAGGAACAAAAATGGTAAAACAATTTTTCATAAGCTTCAACAATTGGGAATGGATTATGGCGTTGAAATAGAAATACGCCCCCCATTCGCATCGATTTGCAAGCGGGCGGTTTCGGTATATCCGGTTCTACTAATGTGGGTATGTTAATTGCGATTATGACAGCGCTAGGAGTAGATAATTACAATATGGGAGATATCTATTCCCTTCCAACTTGGCTTGAGAAGGCCTTGCTGGAGCAAATCAATCAAATTCAAATGACCATAATCCTATCTAGATGTTACGTTGGATTGGTGCCCAGATGGACCAGCGAGGTCATTTTTTAAACTTAGCCGGAATAATGCAACAATCCTTTAGTGCAGATGTAGGGGATACGTTAATGAGCCATGAAGTTTCGTATCGATAGAGAAATTCTGTATTCAAACCCAAAAAGACCAAATATCAACGACCTTAAAATGAATTTAAGTCAGCATAGTATTTATTCTTACTGGGCAAAATTACCTGATTTTAATAAACGTAGTGTCGATAACGGGTTGTTCCCTTATTATGCTGGAGCAGGTAGTGACAGTTGTAATATTTCCATTTTTTCAGAACATTCACCCGAAAAAATAAGACAGATTCTGTCTGGCATTATCAAAAAAGAAGTACCGGTATACACTCCAGATCATATTATCGACGTTTCAAAAAGAAATGGTACGCTTATGGAAGGGATATTAATGAATGATATATCCAAAAACAGAGGGACTTCGCGTAAAGGTGATTGATCCTAAGGGGAAAGAACTTAGTCGTAATGATGCCGAGAAACTGGGGGTTCCGGTATCCAAAAGATACTCTTTCAGGTGAATACGATATGGGTACTGGTATTTTTTCAGTACAGGACTAATTGCTTCCTAAAGATCTACAAGCTCTTTTTTATCAAAGTTATTAGCCATTGACCATCTGAATGCTTTCCCTGTTTTCATAGTAAAAACAGCTAAATCTTCCTTGCCTTTAAACTTACCGGCTTCAATCCATTTTTTAATAAATTCGCGTCCCGGTGCATTGATGATTTCATCTTTTAGACTATCATCATTTAATTCTTCAAACTGACCGCTCACTCTAACTTGTACAAATGTTTGAGGATCAAGTATACAAATTTCAGCATTTGGGTTTGCTTTGAGTTGCTTGTAAAGGTCTTTCATTTTTCCGGTATGAAAAATAATGCCTCGATCATCGGCCTTATAAAGCATAATGCCTCTTACTCTAGGTTTTCCATTCTCAATGGTTGCCATTGAGCAGGATAAAACTTTGTTAATGTGGGTTTTTATTTCTTCTTTATTCATAATAATACCTCCTAGTTTATAGGAAACAGTATATCTAAATTACGAAGGTTTATCTATAATAAATAGTGTTGATATAGGAAAAGGATAAACTCATTTTTTATCAAGTAAGGGTAGGAATTATAATGAACTTGAGTACTCTGAGAAAAGAATTGGAACCATATAAAGATTCCAAAAAAGCGGATCAATCCAAACGTTTTTTCAAAACAGGTATTGGAGAATATGGAGAAAACGAGGTGTTTTTGGGTATTACCGCACCTGTTTTACGAAGATTATCTAAAGCATACATGACAATTTCTGTGGATGATAATTTAGAACTTTTAAAATCTAAGTATCATGAAGAACGATTATTGGCCTTGTTTATACTCGTTTTAAAATTCCAGAAATCCAAAACTGAAACAGAACGAATCCAAATATATGAAAGTTATATTAAGAACTTTAAGTATGTTAACAACTGGGATTTTGTGGATTCGTCAGCCCATCATATTGTGGGGGCTTATTTAATAGATAAGGATAGGCAAATATTGAGACAGTGGGCGAATTCAGATGATTTATGGACGAAACGGATTGCCATGATGTCGACATTTTACTTTATTAAACAAAACGAGTTTAATACCAGCTTGGATATTGCCAAAATATTGCTTTTTGATAAACATGACCTCATTCATAAAGCGGTGGGATGGATGCTTAGAGAAATTGGCAACCGAAGTATAAATACAGAAGAAGAATTCTTAAAAAAATATTACAAAAAAATGCCAAGAACCATGCTTCGCTATGCGACTGAAAAATTTCCAGAAGAAAAGAGACAAGCCTATTTAAAAGGGGCGATTTAGTTCTGGGATTATTGCCATTCCGACTGGAATTATAACCGCAACACTGACTGAAATTAATCGCAATAGTAAGAAGTAGAAGCTAAATAACTTCTAAGACGAGAGAATTTAGAGTAAAATAAGTTGAATTTTATCGACTTTAGATTAATAGGAGAAAATAATGAAAGTAATAATAGATAATAAGGAAATTGAATTTACAAATGACGACCAAAATATTGTAGAGCTTGCTGCTCGAGCAAAAATATTGATACCAGCACCTTGTTATCGTGAAGATAAAAATAAGGGTTGTTGTGAAGCATGTTTAGTTGAAATAAATGGGAAACCGGCATTCGCATGCTCGACGAAGCCAGAAGAGGGTATGAAAATAATTGTGAATCGTCCAGATTTAAATCAACTTCGTCTTGCAAAGATGAAACACTATGAGAGTGCTCAGTTTAATCTTTCAGCGACCTGTGGTGGGGATTGTTCCTGTTCCGAGGATGGTTGCTCCGAAAAAAGTTGTTCCGATAGCGGTTGTTGTTGCTAGTATAACCTTTGTATGATTTGTTTGCTTGGCACATACAGCTGACTTCTGAGCGGATATTTTAATTATTCATTACTAAAAATATTTTTATCAGACATTCCCTGAAAAACTTCGTATAATTAATTAGAAGAATATAACCATTTGGTTTAATTAATAAGGAGAGCGCAAGGTTGGAACTGAGTGATTTAGATATAGTTAATCGTTGCAAACAAGGAGATCATTACGCATTTTCGATACTTGTTAGCAGATACAAAAATCTGGTTTTTAGCGTTGTTTCTAATATGATTAATGATCAGAATGAAACAAATGATATGGCACAGGAGGTTTTTATTAAAATGTATAAAAGCATTCATAAATATAATCCAGATTATAAGTTTTCAACGTGGGCAGTAAAAATGACGACAAATTTGTGTATTGATAGCATGAGAAAAAAAGAAGCAACACAGGTGTCGATCGAAAATGCTTATAATGTTGCTAGCAAAGAAGACACTCCTGAAGAGAAGATGGTTAAAAAAGAAAAAACTCAGCGAATAAACAAGCTTGTTTCAGCGTTACCTAAAAAATATAGGGTGCCACTTATTCTTTTTCATAAAAATAATTTGTCATATGAAGAAATAGTGAAGGTAGTGAATCGACCAATGTCGATTGTAAAAAACCGATTATATAGAGCCAGATTGATGTTGAAAGAAGTATTAATACAAGAACGAGAGGAGGGTTTATTATGAGCTGTCAGGACTATCAAGAGTTAATGATGAAACGCTTTGACAGAATGGGCTCGGAAGAGGAGTCGTCTATGCTTCAGGCGCATTTAATTTCGTGTCAAGTTTGCCGGGTACAATTTGAAAAAATGGAACAATCTATTCGTTTATATGAAACAAAAGTGAGCGTTAAAGTTCCTAAAAACTTTGAAGCAAATGTTATGCTGAAAGTCGAAGCATATGCTCAGAGCAAACGGAAAATGGAAGCTAAGTTAGGAAAGATATTCGGGTTCATTTTTTGGGTAATGATTACTCTCCCTTTTGCAATTATTATGAGTCAGGTAAGTACCTTGAATATACCTGAGTTATTCATGTTACTATTATTTCGGATGGATCTTCTATCCAATGCTTTCTTAGCAGTTTTAGGAACGGTTAAGCTCACTTCCATTTTTCTGCCGATAAAATACATCATGTACATTGGGCCCGTATTTTTCGGTTTCTTAGTTGGTATTAGTTTCATTGTTGGTCAAATGCTTTTGAAGTCAAAGCGTTCAAAAATATAAAAGGAGGAAAACATGAAAAAAAATATAAAAAAAATGGCATTTGCTTTGGGAATACTTTTTCTATTTCAAGCAAGTATTGTTTCTGCAGATGTCATAAATATTAGACAGGATGAGGTTATTTATAAGAGTCAGTTCTATTTTGGATCAGACATAAATAACGACGGGACAATTAAAGGAGATGTCATTGCCGGTGCAAAGATGATTTCATCGACAGGGATAATTGATGGAGACCTATTTGTAGGTGGGCAGGCAATTCGCTCAAGCGGTAAAGTAATGGGCGATATCATTGGTGGGGGAAAGGATGTTGATATTTCAGGAGTTGTTGAGGGGAATATCCGATGTGTAGGTGAGCATGTGATTATTGGTGACAAAGTGGGTAGAAATGTAAATATTTTTGCAAGTAATGCTACTATCAAAAAAGATGCAACTATTGGTGGCAATTTGTTAGCTATGGGTGAGTATATTAAGGTTGAAGGGATAATAAAAGGTCATACAAAAATCTTTGGTAATCGAATCGTTCTGGGTGGCGAGTTTTTTGGTGATGTGGATATCAATGTTGAAATCCCAGATTCACTGGATATGGCACATAACGATGACTTTGCAGAAGGCTATGTAACCATACTTTCGGGTACGATTATTCATGGCAAACTGACATATAAAACCCTTAAAGAAGCAAGAATTGAATCCGGTGCGAAGTTAAATGCTATAGAGTGGAAAGAAATGAAACTAAAGGAGAAAGAAGCAAAGTTTCCAGGTGCTGTTGAAACTAGCTGGGATTTTATTAAAATGCTTTTATCAACATTGGCTTATTTCCTAGTTGCTTTATTGTTAGTTAAGTTTTTACCAAAGACCTTTAAACGACAAAGCGAAATGATTGATCAAAAACCGTTTCAACTTTTGGGTATCGGTTTATTAGGTTTAGTATCAATCATTGCGACACTGATCGTATTAATAATACTAATTGTTTTGTCTGTATTATTTAGTGCGCCGATGTTAGCCGTGGTTGTGGTGTTTATTTCAATTGTATTCTACATGGTATTATTTTACCTTGCGACAATTCCAGTTGCGCTATGGGTAGGTAATCGCATAATGAGAGAGAGCAGTACTGCATGGAAATTAGCTGCTGGATTAGTTAGTATAAGCGTTTGTCTTTTTGTCTTAGCTTATTTCGCAAACCTACCAGTGATCGGTGCATTGTTTGGATTTATTGCTTTCCTAATTGGATTTACCGTAATCTTAGCTGGTTCAGGAGCATTATTGGTATCATTAAAAGAAACGTTAGCATCAGTTAAAACTTATGAACAGGCACAGGATGTTTTGCAAATAGAAAATAATTCCGTCGATGCTGAGAATAAATAAAGGAGAGAAAAAATGAAAAAAGGAATATTAGTAAGTTTGGTAGTATTAATGATTGGGTTTTGTTTTGGAGATTTACTTCAAGACCTTGATCAAATGAGTCCAACCCAGGCGGCAGCGTTTCAGTCAAAACTGGAGAAAAAGCTTATTAAAAGTGTTGGAGCAGACATCGTCGGATTTGGTGGGTTACAAGCAGTGAATTTGAAAACACTTGAAACAGCTTTTCCCGGAACAGCTAGAGTTGACTACCTATACAGCGGTGGAGCAAGTATGTTGTTTCCAGTGAATGATACATTTTCAACCGGTTTCAAAATGAATGGTGGATTTAATTTCACCATGAATGAGAGTAGTTCAAAAGTGTATGAAGATATGTGCGTTGGGTTTGGTAGCGTACAGTTTGTGTTGGATTACAAATTTGTGAAAACAGAGTCATTTATATTTAAAGCAGATGCAGGTCTTGGCGGGTTGATTGGTGGTTATAACTATCATAAAACAGATGAGAATACAAAAACATCATTCGATACATTCCGTTATGGATTGGGACTTTCATATAGTTTAGGAATGGATTGTTTATGGTTAGTTAAAGAATACTATGTGGGACTTGGATTGTCTTATTTCAATGGAAAGGTCACAGAATCACAACGGTTATGGGGTAAAAAAGATGCTGCAGCACCAGAATTAGATTTCAGCGGTTTAGCACTTAAGTTTACCGTGGGGATGTATTTGTAAGTAGGGATTAATTTAAAGTATAAAAAAGGCCAGCTTTTTAGCTGGCCTTTTTTATTATGGTAATTAGATAGTGTTAGTTAACCCAAGCTCTGTTGCTAAAATCGAGTTCTTTAACTAGATTTGCTGCAATGTCTTTGTCGATATCTACTGCTTTTGAGTAGCACATTTCAGCCAATTCCAGTTGTTCTTCTCTACCCATTGTCTCAGCTTCTTTTAGCATAAACTTAACATATAGTTTTGTTTTCTGTGAATCTGAAATGTCGCCTCTTTTAAGCGCTATTGAAGATGCTGCATTAAAACCTGCTTCATCGACTCTACATTTAGTTGTATAAAACCCTTTTTTTCCACCTTCACGACTTCTTGAAACAGACCCTTCAGTATTTTGAGGGATACGGTATAAGGTTGGTGAGTCAGGAGTATATACAAATTCTGCTCCACTTGCTGAATAAACGAGCCAAGCATAGTAGTCTTCAGATACTTTTTCTGGTGGGAATAGGTTTGCATGAGCAATTTCAGTTCTAACAGAAGTAGCTGATGTTAGGTTCGTATAGCCTGTTTCTGTTGCGATTTGAATCCAAGTTCCTTTTCCTTGTGGAGGCGCATTATCGTGAGATTCTAAGATTTCAACGATAGACTGTGATAGTTTTTCTCTAGGAACAACATTGTTAAATTCATCAATTACCTTGAATGTGCTGTAGACCACTCCGGCATCTTTGTTTTCCAAGAATGTTTTTCTTGCTATTTCAACTCTTTTTGGAGAAGCTATGTCATCCGCATCGAGAAACACGATAAATGGATGCCCATCGGCATATGCTTTTTTAATGGCAACGTTTCGTGCATGACCTGGACCATCACTATGTTCCATGTGAATGACTTCTAATTTACCGTTAAATTCTTTTTCCAATTGATTTAGGTAGTCCACAGCATCTTTCGAAGGGGAATTACCATCTGCAATTAATATTTTCCAGTTAGAGTCAGTTTGGTTTTTAATGGATTCCAATGTTTTGTCTAACCATTTTTTTTCTAAGCCGGAACCACCGTTACTCCAATGTGGCATAATAAATACTGCTGAACCGTTTTTCATATCAAATGATGTCATATTTTTCTCTCGCTTTCCCTTTTATATTGTTTGTTGATAATTTTATAAGAATATAGCATAAAGAATGCGCTTAGAAAATGGATAAAATGTCAAAATTAAAATTTGGAAGCTATTCCTACTGCTTCATCTTTAAACAACGTGGCTTCAGTTTTACCTTGAAATCCAACGCCATTATCCTCAACGTTATTTGCTCAGATAAAAGTTATTTGGACAGCTTGTGTTATTTCTAATATAGCCGATGGCTTATCAAGTCATTTTTACTTGGTGTATTTTGACTAATTCATCGTAGACATTAACTTCACACGATTCTTAAGGTAAGATAGTAATATGACGGAAATAAGCGTAGGGCTTGGAGAAATGAAATTTTCAAATGATATAAATGATGTGATTACAGCGCATGGATTAGGGTCATGTATTTCCGTAACAATCTATGACAGTCGGATTCATTTAGGGGGAATGATCCATATTGTTCTTCCAAGTATCGTAGCTAGTTCTGGTGCGATTGTACTGGAAAGATTCGCTGATACAGGTCTTCCTCTATTTATAAAGAAATTTACAGCACTTGGAGGTAGTTTGATTTATTCTTCTGTTAAGATTGCTGGTGGAGCATACATGTTCAAGGGAGTCAAAAATGATGGCTTAGGCGTTGGCCACAAAAATATTCAGGCTGTACAAGAGACCTTAGAAGGTCTTGGTTTGAAAATTTATAATCAAGATATAGGTGGAACACATGGCCGAACCGTAAAGCTATTTATAAAGGATGGCAAGGTTGTATCGAGAATAATTGGTATGTCAGAGGTATTATTATAATGCTTATATTCTATGTTGAAGGATTGGCCAATTATTAAGTATTAAAACGTATTGATCTTATGAGTTGGTATAACCAGATGTGTAATAAATAGAAGGAGTAAAATATGGTTGATAAAGATAAAGAAGCTTTTTTAAATAAAATAGTGTCTGGCTTAACAGATTTATTGCCATTACCTACAACTGTTATGGCGATTATTAAAATATCAAAAAATCCTAATTCCAATTTACAGGATTTGGTTAAACTTTTGGATAAAGATCAAGCAATGGTTACAAGAATTCTAAGGCTTGCCAATTCATCCCATTATGGTTTTTCTAAGGAGATTAAAACGATTAATCATGCTGTGGTTTGTTTAGGATTTAAGACAATTCAGAATATGGCACTTACAGTATCTGTTAGTCCCATGTTTCAGCAAAGCTTAGATAGCTATTTATTGGAAAAGGAGGGGCTTTTTAAGCATAGCAATGCTGTTGCTGTTGGCTCTAGAATAATCGCTCAACAGCAGAAATATGTTGACCCGGATGAATCTTATGTCATGGGTTTGCTACATGATGTAGGTAAGTTAATTTTAGATCAATGTGCTAAAGAGCAGTTTGTTGATGTAATAAATTTAGTCAAAAAGGGGAATATCAGCTTTATAGAGGCAGAGGAACAGATTTTAGGTTTTAATCATGGAGAAATAGGTGCGAAAGTCGCTGAAAAATGGAATCTATCGAGTGAACTCGTTGAGACGATCCGATTCCATCATAATCCTGAACAGGCAAGTGAGAATAATAAATCGGTACATATGGTACATATCGCAAATTATCTAGTAGAAATGATGGGGATTGGGATAGGTTATGATGGCCTTAATTATGATTTCAATGAAAAATCCTTGGAGTTAATTGGTTTAAGAAATGAAGACATGGAGCCCCTAATGGTTAGTATTATGAATGAGTTGTAACAGAGAAAATACAAATTATTAAATAATAATAAGAGGAGCAATAATGAAAAACACAAACGTAGTATTAAGTCTAAGCTGTCTTAGTTTTATGTTCATGCTGACCCTCAATGCCCTAGCAAATATTTTACCCATTAATGGCTACAACACTGGCCAGCTCTCAGGCATGTATCCTAATCTTTTTGTTCCTGCTGGCGTTACTTTTTCAATTTGGGGTCTAATATATATTGCACTTCTATTGTTTTTATATGGATTATTCAAATATAAAAATAAAGACGATAAATATTTTTTTAAGTTAACTTCACTATTTATAGCATCAAATCTATTAAATGGTTCATGGATATTAGCTTGGCATTATAAAATTA
This sequence comes from Candidatus Margulisbacteria bacterium GWF2_35_9, assembly GCA_001783275.1. Lineage (GTDB taxonomy): Bacteria > Margulisbacteria > Riflemargulisbacteria > GWF2-35-9 > GWF2-35-9 > GWF2-35-9. The sequence goes on along the minus strand of MFRH01000013.1, from coordinate 12,900 downwards.
TCGTTCTTTCATTAATAATCATGATCGCTTTGCTTTTGACATTAATAAAGATGTATCTAACTGTTAAGGATGCTCGAATTCTTAATACTTCCAATAGCACAAGGCTCATAAAATTTGCTTCAAGTTTATATCTTGGGTGGATATCATTAGCTACTGTCGCAAATACATCCGCATTACTCGTATTTTACCAGTGGAGTCGGTTTGGATTAAGTGAAGTGTTTTGGACTATTGTTATGATTCTAGTCGTGTTGGTATTAACAAGTGCAATGCTTTTGAGAGAACGGGATCTTGTTTTCTCATGGGTTGTATTATGGGCATATTATGGAATAATATTGAAGCGTCTGTCGGTTAGCCCAATTTACAAAGAAATTATATTAACGACTCAAATATCGGCATTAGTTATTATTTTATTAGGAGTATTTACAATTATAAAGTTAGTAAGGAAACCATGAAACGGTTAAGTCTGTTTCTTTTATTAGTAAGTTTGTCTTTTTCAAAGCATGTAATTTCAGGAAGTATTTCAGGCTTGTCTGGGAGGTATCCCATTATAGTCAGTATTTATAATGAGCAATTTTGGTCAGATCGGAAACCTTTAGAACAGATGGTGTTGTCTGTTGATGAAAAAAATAAGACGTTTGAGTTTATAGTATCTGATAATGATTATGGGCTAGTTGTTGTTGAAGATAAAGATAATAACGGGAAAATGAGTTTTGGATTGTTTGGTCCTTCAGAACCTGCAAAAGTTTATAATCTAAATAAAATTGTATTTGGTCCACCCAATTTTGATGATTTTAAGTTTAATGTCAGTGTTGATGTTAAAGATTTAATAATAAAATTTTAGCTAATATTTAAATTGTTATGCCAGAAACTTAAAAAAAGGTCTCCACATAATAAAGTTATTCTAGGGTCAAAAGCTTCTTGGGGAAAAGTAATAATTTAAATTAATTCCCCTGCGTGGACTCGAACTACAGACCTATGTTTCTGTAAAGTTAGAATCCTGATCTAGGTCTTCTATGTCAGGACCTTGATCTTCAGGAGTAATCGGTCTTTTCGTAGGACCATTAATAACAATTTCAGAAAGATCGGAACTGTCATCATCCTCAAAGCCAAAAGCTGGAAAGGAAGCAGAATCAGTATGATTTGTCTCAAGGTCTGAAATAAACTTAAAGTTGGTTTTTAGTCCATTATTATTTTTGTTGATCAGTTCAGTTGGGTCGAGATTATAAGGTGTTTGTTCTAATTGTGAATTTCCAAAATTTGTATTAATTGTTGTCATTATTATTGCTCCTTAGAGTTGTATGTATTTATAAATAGGTATCGCTAAAATTAAGCAGTAAAATGTATCGAAAAACTATGATATGGAGTATAGGGGCTTCTGTGAATGAATTATCCGTTCACCAAAAGCATGTTTGGCGAAATCAAAATAAATTGAAATTCTTAAGTGTAAGCTACGATATATTACAGACATGATTATGAGATGGAAAATAACCAGTATTCGTTCGATAAGCAATTCTTATCTGTCAGAAATGGGTGATTCGCAATTTGTTATTATCAGTGAATTTATTTCTGGGACTGAAGCTGCAATCGATGAATTAGAGAAAAGAATAAATAGTCTTAGGCAGCTAATAAGTAGAGATATCCCAGTTTTACCAACCGCAATAAAATCAGAGCTAGATAAAATTGATAGTATTCGTTTGGGGATGAATCAAAAGCGAAATCAATTAGTTGATGATGTAGACATGAAAGCATTTGATAATTTTAGAATATTTATTCAAGATGCTATTAATCCCTTTAAATTCTATAACCACTTAGAAGGTTTTTTCAGAAAGTATTTCCAAAAGACAACTTTGCCCATGATTCCAAAATCAGAAATAAAGGAGCTTTTAGATTTACTAGCTCATAGCTTACAACACGATCTTCGAAAGGGCCTTATTCATCTTGAGTCGTATATTAACCGATTACAAAATATAGAAAATCAGATGCAAACAGTAAGCAAAAGAGATTCCGCTGTTTTAAATTTATTAAGATTAAAGGATGATATGCTACTACCTGTTAATAGCAAGATGCCTTTGGGCCGGTTTATTACTCGTTATTTATTTCAGTTAGGAGCTCATCAAATTTGTAATAAAGTCTTGCTGCTATTAGACGAGGGGAAAGTATTTGCTGGTCCATTTGAGAATCTATTATTTGAGCATGAAGATGGTCTTTATATATCTTATGTTCCTTCTGTATTAGTGAAGCACAATGGAGGCAAAGAGTTGCCTTTTAAACTAGACTCACTTTTTCCTGATGAAAAAGAAGCCAATATAATGAACGAGAAGATTAGCACATTATTGTTTATACTCGAAACCAAACTACATGAACTTAATAAAGGTGTATTAACTCTCAAGAGCATAAAAGAATTATTATTAGATCTTAAAGAGTGCTTTTTTGCTATTAGGGAAGTTAGACAGACTATTATGGATCGGGGCCTTATCAACACCTCGTTTCAACAAACCATGGTTGATAATATTTTTTTTAGTACAGAAAACGAAGTTGATATGCTGCTTAAAAATGATGATAAACGAAGTAAAAGTACTATTACGCATGTAACAAATATATTAGAAGAGATGGAGAGGCGTTCTGCAGACTTTAAGGATCAAATAGCTTCAGGCGAGTTTTATGCTGCAGGGTTTGAACATGTCGATTTAGCATTCGAAACGAAAGAATTTGAAATCTTTAATAGTGGATTTTCTTCGGAAGATTTAGCATTAATGGATTTACTTAGTAGAGATGATGAGCACTTAAAACCTGCACACAGACGGGATTCTAATATAAAGGTGATTATTGATTATTATCTCAGTCGTGGCGCAAGAAGTATTGCTTTAAAGATTGAAGAGAATCTAAGAGAAAACAAGGTGTTCTCCGGTCCCTTTAGTAAGATTGCTTTCCAGGTTGATGGAATTATTTATTTGTCACATGGAATAGATGTAAGAAATCCTTCTTTCTAAATTATTGGTAGATTCAATATAGAATTTCTTATCAAGGCCACTTTGTAGTACATAGACATAATAAAATTCATCCAACATATTTAGATTATAACAAATGTTTGCTGGGAAGTAGCAGTGAACCACTCACAATCAACCATTCGATGTAGTAGTTGATTGTATTAGAAGTGAAAATTGGCTCCGAAAAGCGGATGAAGTTAGAACTATTTTGAAGAGGAATACTCTGAATTTTAAGCTACCCTAAATTGTTGTCTGTTCGATTATCTGGTTTAGACATTGGAGTTGGAATATTATCAATGGAGGATACTCGATAACCGGGATATTCGCCAGATTGAATTTTATCAACAAATATCTCCCGAGACAAAGTATTTCCGGTTAAAAGATCAATGAACTGTTCATTTCGTCCTGTTTTCTTTTCATCTAGTACAATTATTGGCTTGTCCAGATCAACTGTATGACTTGTTTTTCCTTTATATTCTCGAGGGTCCTGTAAATCTATGATAAGCTCTCCATTCTTCAGTGCTTCATGAAGTAATTTCGCTAATTCTTCTGGTGATTTAGCTTTATTCCCGTATTTTCTACCGATAGCGTTATTCCAAAGGTCCATATTTTTTGCCGTAGATGGGTTGGTTGTCGTACTCCCATATCCATAACCTTGTGTTTCTTGAAAAATTCCAAGTATTTCAGCTATATGTTCATTATATTGCTGTGTATATCGTCCACTCACATAAGCATGTCGGAAAGCATCAACATCATTATCAGCCAGACCAAATGCTGTATGATTTATTTCACCTTTGGAATTTTTAGGAAGTTTTCGTATATTTTTATCAAAATAAATGTAAGCTTCAGTAGTTGCGATACTTTTTAAATGATACCAATTCAGCATATATAATCCTCCAGTTGCATACTATTAATTACTCATGAATATAAGCCCATTTGCCAATTTTTTCAACAAATCCACCAAACATATAATCAGGGTAGATTTGATCTGAGAAATAAATAAATAAATCCCAATTAAGCGGTCCTCTTGGTGTTTCTACAAATAGATTCCATCTTCTTTCATAGTTACTATACTCAATTTTGGGATAATTTAGAATTCCGGTTTTAGGGATTCTAGAAATGTAATCCGGCACCAAATTATTTAATGATTCAGGAGCTTTCCCGGTAGCTTCTTCATACTTGTTAATTGCCGAGATAAGAACTTCTGATCTGGATGCTAATTTTGAAAAAGATAATTTTCTAATATGCCAAGAAAAAAGCTGCAAGATAGCTATACAAAAATATATTGTTATAATTATAGAAACAATTTTAAAGGCCAGTTTTCTGTATTTTTTTACAGCCAATAAAATAAGAGATATTAGCAAAATAAAAACCAATAGAATGCTTAACAAAAAATGAAATAGTAATAAATTATAGCCTTGGTATATAAGGAAAACACCAGTACTTATATATATTATAAGTAGAATTAATATAGGTCGAATTTTGTTAATTTTATCAACCATATTTTTTATCCTCTAAGGATTCTCTCAATTCCGCGGCTATATCATAACTCTCTAAACGCATAATACTTTCTTCATTAGCCCCGTAACTCAACAAATTTATATTCCCATACCAAACGATATGCTGATCCGTAATAGCACATCGCTGATGCAATTTATTTTGAAAGATAAGAGTTATGTTAGCACTCCGGATTATGTTGAATACCGACTCAGCTCCTTCACGCCTCTTGTTACTATAATCTTCTTTAGGCCGAGTCATTATTGTGACGGCAACACCTCTTTCAATAAGAGTAGTTAGTGCTGGTAGAAACTGGGCAACTCTGTTTTTAGTAACAAACGGGCTCACAATCAAGACACTTTTATTTGTTGTTTGGATGTCATTTATAAAAACGGGATAGAAGTTGCTTTTATTAAAAATAATATTTGCATCCTCTATACTCATACTTGCACCTTTTGATTTATAGCCGATGGAAGCATACCCCATTAGCCGTTTCCCATACATTTTCTCAAGGACTTTCACATGAACATCTACATAATCATATACTTGAACTTCTTGTTTCCCTTCATATAAACGATGGAGTCTTCCAACATATTGATGAAGAGTTCCTTTCCAAGATATAGGCATAGCTAAAAACAGGGTGTCTAGCCTCGGAGAGTCAAAGCCTTCTCCTATATACTTTCCAGTAGCTACGATTGTAATTACTTTATCCTTTGGAGTATCTTCTATCTCCTTAAGAACATGTAGCATTTCTTTTGAGCCCATGCCACCAGTTAAAACTTTCACATCACCAATTTTTTCAGAGAGCTTATTCGCTAAAATCTCAACATGTGCGGTTCTTTCGGTTAATACAAGAGAATTTCTGCCAGCTTTATTAGCTTTTACAATATCCTCTACGATTAATTGATTTCGAAGCTCATGCGTAACAATTTCGGAGTATATTTCTTGAATACTAAGCGATTTTTCTTCTACTCCGACTGGAAGCCTAAAACGAGTAAATCTTGGGATAACATAATGATCAAACGGTCGTTTTTCTGCTTGTTTTTTTGCATCTACTTGATATCGAATAGGCCCACAATAAAAGAAAACGATTGGATGATGGCCATCTTGTCGCTTTGGCGTAGCCGTTAATCCATAAATATATTTTGAATTTGTCTTTTTTAGTATTTGTTCAAAACTAAAAGCAGGAATATGATGACATTCATCAACAATTACCATTCCATAATTTTTAACACATTCTTTTACCTCTCCGGATATATTTAGCGACTGCATAATTGCTACATCTACAATCCCACTTAGCCTATCTTTTCCCCCGCCTAACTGGCCAATAATCTCCAGCTGTTTTTTCCTGCCTGTTTTGGTTTCTCTATATGGGGCTTCTTCTTCAATAATTAAAAATTCTTTTAATCTATCGATCCATTGAGTCAATAGTTGTTGCCGGTGAACAATGATTAAGGCATTTACTTTTAATTTGGCTATTAACGCTGCGCCAATAACCGTTTTTCCAAAAGCTGTTGTAGCGGAAAGCACACCCGTCTCATGTTTTAATAACGCACTTGTTGCTATTTCTTGTTCTGCTCTAAGCGTTCCCTTGAATTTTGCTTTTATGGATCGTCCGGAATTAGTTTCATCTTGCCAATTGATGGTTGTTCCCATTTCTGATAAAAGGACACTTAGTTCTGCTTCACATCCTCTGGGAAGGCATAGATATTGTTCCAGCTCTTCTGAACAAGAAATAATTCTTGGTTTGTTATAAGTTGGCATTCTCATAGCCTGAGCTTTATAAAATTCTGGATTTTTAAAGGCAGCTGTTCGGTTTATGCGATTAAGCGCTTTTTGGGAAAAGCCTTCTTTATCTATATACAACATATCGGCTCTTACCACCTTAGCTTGACGCGGAGCATCATCCAATGCCAATTTATAGTTAAATTGTTGAACTTCCCAAGGAGAGCACTGTTTTTCTTCATCACTTTTTCGAAGATCACCAAGTTCACTTCCTTTACATAATTGCTTGATTAGCATTTCAATTTCGTCAGTCGACAATTTTTTTGTTAAGGATAGATGTGCCCATTGATCAGAATACGGAGTGAATTTCTCGTCTAGGAAAACACTATTCCCTTGCTGTCTTGGATGTTGTTGAAGTGGAAGGGCAATTAAATTTCCAAATCCTCCTTTAGGGAGAGTATCTTGGCTTGGAAATAATCGATCGTAGGATGAAAAAGATAACTCATGTCGTTGGTTCATGGTAGCTGTAATAATTGCTGTCCCCAGTTTTCGAGCTATGTGGGCGGATATTTGTTCACTGAAAAAGAACCAGATATGTCCGCCTTCTCCAGACCGAGATCGTTCAATTAAATAAGGTATGGAATATTCCTCGCACGTTTCTTTTATTGCTTGGACATCCTTTTCCCATCCTGCATCATCAAAATCAATCACAAGAAACCAGCAAGTTTCATCTTCCAGCATAGGATAAATTCCAGCGGTTAGTTCTCCAGTTAAATGTTTTTGGATAACGGAGCTATCTATAGGAAGATAGTTTTTATTTGAGCAGTCTGTACATTTTATTCGGGGTTTAAAACAAACTGAGCGCTTCCACTCATTACCACATACAGGTGAGTATCCTGTTTTTCCTGCTTTATTTACCCATCGTTTGGCATAGATATCGCTTCGTCCCTTAAAACGTTCCAGGAATAGTATTATTTTCTCTTTTTCTGTAGAGTTGTTGGTAACTGTTGGTTCATTTGATATGATTTTTGGAGAGGGTTGATTTTCGTCTTCAGTAATGGAAATTCTAAGTTTTTTCTTTAACTCGGAGTTTTCTATTTTAAGCTTTTTGTTTTCTGTTAATAACTGCTGATATTTTTTATATAATTCATCATAGTTCATAGATATTTCTTAGACACTTTTCTTAGACACCTCTGGAGTAATAGCAACATATTTTTGCCTTTTGTCTCGAAGATTATCAGGTATAGTTGGGGATAATAAACCTGTTTCGATTAACGGAACAATATTATTCATTTAACCCTCTTTTTTCTAGCTCTGATTCAATTTCCTCCACAGTAGGCATATTGCCTTTCAGGTTATCTGGCAATGCTTCTGTTAGGTTAAATTCACTTACTCCCATAGGCTTGGAAATATCACGCAGAGCAAATTCTGTTTCTATTTTGTTTTTATCTCTGCAAAGCAAAATGCCTATCGTAGAATTATCTTTATCCTGTTTTATAAGAGTGTCTACTGCCGAAAGGTAAAAATTCAACTTTCCGGCATATTCCGGAATAAATTTTGTATTTTTAAGCTCTACAACAACATAGCAATTTAGGTGAGTATGATAAAAAAGAAGATCCAGATAATAATCATTATTATCAATTTCAAGGTGATATTGTCTGCCTATAAAAGCAAAGCCTTTTCCCAGTTCCAGTAAAAATTTAGTGATGTGATTTATTAACTGATTTTCAATCTCTCTTTCATTATATGGTTTAGTTAGAGTTAAAAAATCAAAGCTGTATGGATCTTTTAACGCCTGTTGTGCCAAATCTGATTGTGGTTCAGGAAGTGTTTGTTTAAAATTTGTAATAGCTTTCCCTTGTCGTTTATAAAGTTCTGATTTTATTTGTAATGCCAGAACATCGCGACTCCAGCTGTTTTCGATGGTTTCTTTTATATAAAATAGTGCCACCTTAGGATCTTTTATTTTATCTAAAATAATTTTGATATGTCCCCAGGGTAATTTCCAAATAATGTCAGATACTATGGCTGGTTTATTCTGTCCCCCGGATTGGGGTACTAATTCATTTTGTCCCTCAGCTTGGGGGACAATTACTAATTTCTCATCGTAGGTGTTGAAATAATCATAAAACTTTTTAATATAATACAAGTTAGTTCTCGAAAAACCCTGTAAACCGGGAAATTCGAAAGACAAATCTTTGGACAATTGATCGATAACCTTATTCCCCCAGGCATTTTTTTCTAGCTCTTTCGCAATAGATTCGCCTAATTCCCAGTAGAAAAAGATCAATTCTCTGCTAGCCGCAAGAGCAGCTTTTATCTGAGCTGTATATATTTTGCTTTTTATCTTTTTAAGCCAGTTTATATAATCAGGATTTTTAACGATATTTATCATAAGCCTCTCCCTTTTTCTGATGTATCAGTAGTCATTAGTTTTCCTGTTCGTTATTCTTTATTAAAAAATAAAATCCTTGATGCCAGTTTAATACTAACATAACAATAAGAAGTAATATAAAGTAGTGATACATTTGTAGAGGATATATTACACAAAATAGCAAATCGAATATAAAACCTGTAATTACTGAAAATGTGAAAAGTGATTTTATTTTCATATCATTTTTAAAATAGAAATAAATAAATTCTGCTATAAAAATTCCAACAATAATAAAAAGCAATAGATTACGAATATTGAAGGTGTCTGTTAAATAGATAAAAAAAATTGCACCGACATAACTTATTGGTATTGCAGTAAAAAAAGATAGTAAGAATTTAGTTGCTCGCCATGTTCCTTTTAGATTTTCTTCGTCTTTTTTCTCAATTTCGTCATAAATATCTTGTATCTTTGAGCTTAATTTTGGGTTTTTATCATTCTTTTTGTTGTAAATTTTTTTAATAGCTTTAATGCGAATATCTTTTAATTTATGTTCTCTACAGTATATAAGATAAATTGATTGATTTATTAGATAGACAACAACTGACAGTGCTATTAGTAAAATATTAGGTTTCCACAAGGTTGAATCAAATAAATAAAAAGAAAAATTAAATATTTTTATTTGAGGCGTTATTTTTTTTAATAGAATAAAAAAACCAGCAAAGTACGCTAGATTTATAGTTGTTAAATACTCGACAAATCTTATGTAATTATGGCTAAATATTTGCTCTAAATAAAATTTATCCAGTTCGTTTAAGTTATTTTTTTTTGTATTCAATAGCCTAAAAATACTCATCTTACGCTTCTTCTCTCACATCAATCTGCCCTGTAACAACTTTAGAAATAAGCGTTTGTCGGTATTCTTTAATAAGCTCTATTTCTTTTTTTATTTTATTTATCGCTAAATCTATACTTGAAGATATCCCTTCGTGATAAGAAACTATTTGTATTTGCTCAGAGTCAGGGGCGAGTGGCAAATGAATATCAATAACTTTTGTTCCAGTGATTAATGGTTGAGCACTGCTTGTATTTAACTTGTTTAAGTCAGCTAAAGAAATTAACAAAGAAAAATACTTATAATTTTTTTTATTGTTTAAGGTAAAAATCAGTGCATTGTCACTAATCCACTTTGGGCTATTGATATAATGGACGTTTCCACATTTTGCACCAACACGACCTATTATTATTTTTTCACCAATAGTATTGTATTTATCTGTATATCCCATAAAACCATTGCCACCAAAAACTTCATATTGAGCCGAATCGCTTATATGTTCATTTGTAATAGTGCATCCTCCGCTCCTTCCATTAGGCTTAGCTCTTTTTGATACAGCTTTAGGAAGGTTATCAACCGTTGTATTTTATTCCTCAAATTGGTGGGTACAATACCTACAAATTTTAGCTGCTTTTTTAACTTTTTCTGCACATTGAGGGCACAATTTTTCTTCCTCAAACGTTGTTCCAGCCCGATATTCATAAGTAACGCTCAGGGTGCCTCCCGGTTTAACAATAAGCATGTATATGAAAACAAAAATTCCAATTAATATAAAACACAAAGCAAGAGCAACTAAAAATGCAAAACACCCCCATGAACCAGGTTGGTAGCTTTGCGATACAGGGTAATAACCTTTCTTTGCCATATATTTAGCATCTCTTTTAAATGCAGATGCTGCACCTCGTTGATTACCGTTATAAATTCTTACTATTGTTTCTTGTAATGGCAATTTGATCTCCTATTATAAAATATAGCTCATTAATCTATTTACAGCAACAATATGATGATTTCTGAGCTAATTTGAAAGATTAGCTGGTTGAAAGAAATTCCTTAGATTCGGAGATAAAAAACTAGGTTCATCTCAACTTCCCATTTTGAGAAGAAGGGTTCATGTTAATGAGTAATATCCAAGACTCTAGGTAGAATTCACTTTGCACAACTAACTTATACCCAATATTATTGCTGGCTAAGCTATTCGTTTGTAAAGTTTTAATAATCGGTTGAGCATTGCTCCATAATTATCGGATATATAGGGAGTAATATACAATAATCGCATGAAATTTTGGTAGGCGGTAGAGGCTGAATTCCATTCTCCATTAAAAAGACTAAATGTGCAGAGGTCTTTTTTATTTCCTCTTTAGTAATACCATCGCCAATAATAACTAAATTGATCTCTAGGATTAAGCTTGATATCAAATAGGATAATTGCAATCTTAGATGTGGGGTTGTATAATTATTTGCACAATATGGAGTTGCTCGTTGAAAAAAACATTACTTTTATTTATTCTATTTCAGGTTGTATTTGGTAAAACATTCAAGTTATATGAATTACAAGAGACTTTTGAACATGTAGATTTTCTATCTGGCACATATATATTTAGAAATGGCCTTCATGTATTTGGTGATGATGAAAACTTTTATATAAATACGACACAAAGATATACCTGGGGCAATAAAGAGCTCATGTATTATGGCGAGTACAATTTTATATTCCCTATTTCAGAACAAAGAATTGCTAATAATATCAAGCTCATAGAAAATGTAGAGATTAATGAATCAGAATTAACCGATATCAACTTCAACACATTATATGGAATATACAAATTTAGAAAAGAGAAAGCTGAAAATGAAGCGGATCCATTTTATAAATATTCTAATATGAACGATGTAGTTTGGATCGGTACAATAAATACAATTACAGTCAACGAAACAACTAAAAGTCAGACAAGTAAGAACCTTGACTTCTTTTTCTTTACTAATAACGGAAAGATTGTATTAGATTTTAAAGATAACTTTTATGACGTAAGGATTTTTTTATCAAAAGAACAGCGAAAAATATTGTTATCAATCATAGAAAAATATTTTAAGTGGGAAAAGTTAGCATTGGAAAAGGGAATTGCTTTGTATAAGAACATTGATACAATAAAAAATTTAGAAAGTTATTTTTCAATAGAAGAAAATAAACATCGGGGATCAGCAACTTATTTAATTGTGGATTTTTATACAATTGATGCTTCTAAATATGGATTAAGTCTTGATATACGAAATCTAAAGAGTATTGATAATGAATATGTTTCTCATACTCCTGATCAACTAATTATTAATAAATCCAATATAGAAAAAATAAGAAACGTGCTTCAAGATCAACACATTATCAATTGTATAAAAGAGTCGCAAAAAAGAAAAGAAGAAGAATCAATCTTTAAGTAAGGTTTCGAACCAACTCGATACAAACTTTCAAACCCTCTTTAGATACGAGCTACCCATAAATGTTGTTAGCTGAATGATGGAGTGGTATAGTTCTTTCAAGGAGGATTCAATGAAAAAAATCATTTTTCTGTATGTATTAATGCTACTATATTCTTTTGCAGCTGATATTAATAAAATCGAGTCTATTATTAAAAATGTTGGAAACTATGAGGTTACAATATGGGATACAAGTGGTAATTTAGCTAAAAAGGATACTTATAGTAAAGTAGAAGTTATAATAAATGCAACATATGTTGCATCTGGGGATATTGATAGTTTTAAAAAAGCAAAATTCAAAATGTATGAGATTATGAAAAACATATTTGAAAACCCAAAAATATCTGGACAAGTTGTAAGAGTTTTATTTAACAGCCATTATTTAAAGTGTAGTTTAGGTGCGACAGATGCTAATAATTTGCCATGGATTGGGCCGACAAATTTCTGGACAGTTATGATGAAATATAAACCATTTATGGATGAGAGTGGTTCCTTGGCTTCTAGAACTTGGGGTGTTAGAATAAATAGATAGCTTATATTTAATCTATTATTTTAGGCGTGGTATATGTATGATACATATTAAAAAGAGAAAAAAAATTAACAAAGATATAATGAAAAGAATTATCTTAATATCAATAATGTTTTCTGTGTTTAGCTGTTTAAGTGCTGATGATCCTAGATATGGATTATCTGCTTCTAATCATGGAATTGGGCTTAGTTTTCAATTAAGTGAATTCGGTTTATATTATGAATTTCATGACAGTAAAAGCGATAATAACCATTCCGATCTGCATAGAGCTGGACTTCGTATATATCAAAATAATTGCAACAATGGCACATACATTAATACCTCATTTATTCTATACAGGGAACTAGATCCCTATGGCAGCCCTAAAGACCAATCAATTGGTTTATACGGTGGATTAGGTTATATTATCATAGCTGTCCGGTAGTTTTTTAGCCAAAGCCGAAAGATAATTGAGTACAAGGCAAGTCTTTAATGGGTTTTTTAGGGGTTT
>MFRH01000012.1:6534-6839 GCA_001783275.1 Candidatus Margulisbacteria bacterium GWF2_35_9 | reverse complement strand
TCGCCCAGTGATTCTTAAATCACCATATTTATCGATTAAGCCAATATCTCCGCTATTAAACCAGCCATCATTATCAAACACTTCCCTGTTTGCTTTTTCATTTTTATAATAACCAGGCATAACCGCCATACCTTTTAGCCATATCTCGCCAATACCATCTTTATTTGTATTTTTTATTTTTATCTCATTGCCTGGAATTGCTTTTCCGGTGAAACCCGGTTTTGTTTGAGTTATTGTACTTGCAGCAATAGGCCCGGTTGTTTCTGTCAAACCATACCCGATTACAACTTTAAATCCCATATTCA
>MFRH01000012.1:0-6526 GCA_001783275.1 Candidatus Margulisbacteria bacterium GWF2_35_9 | reverse complement strand
TTATGATATTGCTCCTTTAATGACGCTCCTCCACTTAATAAAAACCGCATATCTTTACCAAATATTGAATGAATCGGAGCGAATATTTTATTAACAAGAAAGCCAAGACCTAATTTCCTCAATTTATTTCCATGCATAACCATAAACATAAATACTTTATATTTATGTTTAGATTCATTTTTTACTTTATTTGCAATACTATCAAAAAACAATTCCCAAAGTTGAGGAACTGCTGGGAATATCGTAATCCCATTTTCTTTGAGAGATTTAATAATATCTGGTCCTTTAAGGGATGGTTGATACACCATGCTGCACCCTTCTAGCATTGGAGCATAAATATTGGCAATTAGAGCATAAACGTGATACAGAGGCAAAACAGCTAGCAGGGTGTCATTATAGACCACCTGCAGATGTGCTGATGCTGCAATTGATGTCTTTACAATATTCCCATGGGTTAATTGAACAATTTTAGGTTCAGCGGTTGTCCCTGATGTATAAAGTAAAGCGGCAACATCTTCGCTCGTTAAGGGGCAATCCCTATATAGATTTTCATCTATTACATTTTCAGACATCGAAATATCTAGCGATTTTATTTTATTAAAGGTTGTATTGAATTCTTCCGATACAAAAACATATTTAACTCCAACGTTATGCATCATCTTCAGATGTGTTGACGTGGGTAAATTACCATCTAAAGCCAGTACTGATGCTCCAGTTATACATATAGAGATATGTGTGATACACCACTCGGGGCTGCTAATTGCAAGAATGGCCACAACAGATCCTTTCCCAATGCCCTTTTTCTGAAGAAATGCCGCCCGTTGTTTAATTAGTTTGTAGGATTCCTTATAAGTTAAATCATTGAACAAGTTCTTGTTCGGGTATTTGCTACTTACATGCTTAATAAACTGCGAGATATTTTCCATATCAAAATTATATTCGCATTTTTGATTAATATCAATTTTTACCAAAAGAGATATTTAATTATTATTGAGTTACCTAGTAATATGATCTCACTAACGCTGCTGTAATTTCCTGTCCGAGTCGATCCGGTACTTGATTGGCAAGAGCACTGATTCCAACACAAAATAGTGATACCAAAAGAATTAAACCAGTATTTTTTAATTTGGTGATGATATTTTCCATTTTATTCCCCCTATATGTTCCACAATGAATAGTTTCTATATTAATATATCGAAGCAATTTACATTTAAATATATTTATTATAAAACATATAAAATATTTGCAACAAAACTTAGTTTTCATCGATATATATATGTTAATTTTAAAATTTAGGAGGAAATTATATGAAAAGCAAAGTTTTATCAATGAATACAGCCGGAAATGTTAATGCACCATATGGAACTAAAACTGTTCAAGTAGGAACAGATATGGGTTTTATATCAAGTGAAGTACCCTGTATCTACCCTGAAAGAATTCTTGGAACACCCACTTACGAAAGAGTGCCTTTAGAAGATATCAACGGTAAAATTGTTGCTACTAGAGAAATAATTAATGTCAAAGTTGAAAATGGAAAAGTGTTAGATGACGCCAGACTTCAATTAACAGCAAAAGATGTCGCATGGATACTAAACAACGGTGGAACTCCTGTTTTATGGGGTCACAACGGTAGAAAATCTAAAGGAGATTTAATCGATTTAGATAGTGCTGACGGGAAAGTTGTTATCGATACTCTCGCTAAAATTTTAAAAGATAATTATGGTTATGAATTAAACTATTGTGCCGGTGTTATTACTGAACAAGGGATCGATGCAACAAAGGCTAATTTTAAAATTGGCCAAGCAAACCTTCTAAATAATATTCGTGTTTATGAAAATAGCAAAGAAGACAATTATGAATCGAAGGCCTTTGCTAACTCTTTTAAATCAATTTTCGAAGGAACAGGAGTTCAAACTTTTTTTTGTGGTGCCTTTGGTGACATCGGTTCAAAAGGACCTTCTTCACACGTCGAATTATTAAGCATGTTTAAAAATGTGGCATGGGGTCCAGTTATTGTTGATGAAATGCTGGATATGGAAAACATTAAAGATCAAAAAGTGATCCAGTTCGCAGGAAATAAATTAGATAAAACTGAAGTTCTGACAAACCTTAAAAAGGCATTGAAAATGGGTGGTATCGTATACGTTGGAAGTGCAGTTGCGGCAATGCTAACAACCACTG
The DNA here is from genome assembly GCA_001783275.1 of Candidatus Margulisbacteria bacterium GWF2_35_9. Classification (GTDB taxonomy): domain Bacteria; phylum Margulisbacteria; class Riflemargulisbacteria; order GWF2-35-9; family GWF2-35-9; genus GWF2-35-9. The sequence goes on along the minus strand of MFRH01000012.1, from coordinate 4,345 downwards.
GTAAAGGGAGAGAGTTATTAGAAGAGCTTAGACAGCATTTTAATATTATTACTCCTGGTCAACGACCCGATCCTAGTAAATATAATTTAGCAATACCATTAGTTGAAAAAGTTGATCAGATAATGTTTAAAGGTAAGGATATTGGCGCGGGATATCCAGACATTACGATGGAATCTGCTCAGTGGATTAAAGATGTAATTATATCTTCATTAGGTCAAGGTGATGAAATTTTATTTAATGGAATCGTCAGTTTCAGAGAAGCTGGGTATATCGATACCACTAAATTAATCATCGAAGCTATCGCTGATAAAATTAAAACTGGTGCTAAAATTAATATGATCGGTGGCGACGGTCCAGCAAATTTTAAAGAATTTTCAAAACCAGTGTTAGGTTCGCTCGACTCCTATATGAAAAATGGTCAAATCGTTGGATTTTCAGGCGGTGGAGTACCTCTGAAATACGCAACAGAAGGTCTGAAAAAATTGGTTATCGCGCAGGCAATGTACCAAGTAAATAATCCACAATAATCTGTTTTATAAATATCTATAAAAAAAGCCACTCCAAGGAGTGGCTTTTTTTAGTATTTGGGACTTTTCCAGTTTCGCAGATGCTCTGGTACTGGATTATTTGGAAGATCCTCTACACGCTTCATGGTCTCTTTTATTTTTTCATAGGCGTCTCTATTCTTAGGCGCTCGGCATAAATATATTACCCCATGGCTCATGTTTATCTGAGCTTCAGGAAATCCTATCACTTCACAGGCTCTGAATACATTTATTGCAACTGACAACGCATTACTATCTGCAAGGCCCACGTCTTCAGAGGCGAAAATCACCATTCGTCTTGCCAAAAACAATGGGTCCTCACCTGCTTTAATCATTCTTGCAAGATAATACAATGCATCGTTTTCTTTAGACGCTCTCATGGATTTTATAAACGCAGAAATTAAATCGTAATGGTCATTTTCATCATATGGCATGACCTTCGCAGACGTCACCTCACTAATTATGTCATCAGTTATTGTAATTAAACCAGTACTATCAGGCAGTGTTGATAATGCCGCCAATTCTAAATTATTTAGAACCTGTCGCAGGTCGCCTTCACATTTTGTAACCAGTAGTTTTAATGAATGATCTTGAACACTAATATTTTTTTTACCCAGACCAACATCCGTTTTCAGTGCGCGATGAATAACTGGAAGAATATCAACAACTGATAGCGGTTTAAATTCGAAGAGTCTACTTCTGGATACGAGTGCTGAATTTAATCCGTATATTGGATTAACAGTTGTTGCTCCGATAAGACTAATTGTCCCTTCTTCCACATCTTTTAATAGACGATCCTGTTGAGCTTTATTAAATCGATGGATTTCGTCAATAAATAGTATCGATTTTTTCTGATAATAGTCACGTTGCTTTTTAGCTTCTTCAATTATTTCTCGAACATCCGATGTATTTGCTTCAACGGCATTCAGTCTAAAGAAAACAGAGTGAGTTGTTTCAGCTATTATATGAGCGAGCGATGTTTTACCGGTTCCAGGTTGTCCAAAAAAAATACAGGACTGTATCCGATCTGTTTCAATTAATCGTCTTAACAATTTTCCGTTGTCTAATATATGTTTTTGGCCAGCAAACTCAGATAAATTTTTAGGACGCATGCGATATGCAAGAGGAGCATTTTCTTTTTTATACTCTTCGGAAGCTTGTGAGAAAAGGTCCGAAGTCTGCATTGGTTTATCCATCAATTTCAAGCGATATTGGACAATGATCTGAACCTAATACATTTGGCATTATTCCAGCCGATTTTACTTTCGACATAAACGTCTCATTCACTGTGAAATAATCAATTCTCCATCCGATGTTGCGTTCTCTTGCATTAGTTCGATAGGACCACCATGTGTATTGATTTGGTTCTTTGTGAAAATGTCTAAAGGTATCTACATATCCGTTACTTAAAAATTTGCTCATGGCATCACGTTCTTCAATATAGTATCCAGCATTATTTTCATTTGTCTTCGGATTTGCAAGGTCAATTGCTGTATGTGCCACATTATAATCCCCACACATTATGATATTTTTACCATTTGCTACAGCTTTGTTGCTATACTTTAAAATTGCATCAAAGAACCGAAGCTTATAATCTAAACGCTTTCGTTCCGGTTGACTGTTTGGAAAATAGGTATTGATCAAGCTAAATTGATCAAATTCTAATATTTGAACTCGGCCCTCAGAGTCAAATTCATCAATACCCAAGTTTAAGACAGATTTGGGTTGTTTTTTACAAAACACAGCCGTACCAGAATAGCCTGCTTTAGTTGCAGATTGCCAAGAACTTATATACCCAACTGGATTAATAAGTTCTTCATCAAGTTGAGATTGGTTTGCTTTGATTTCTTGAACACATAAAATATCAGGAGATTCTTGATCCAACCAATCCAAAAAACCTTTTTTCTGAATAGCTCTTATTCCATTGATATTCCACGATATCAATCTCATTCTTATATAGAAAGTACCTGAGTTATATCAAGCCATTCCTTATGGATTTGCTTCCTTTTTTCCCATGTTTCTTGAAGTGGAACGAAACTGACATCACAGTCTAATCCCTGATAACCGACCATAATACCTGTCTGTCCTTTTAATAGCGCAAGAATTGACTCATACCCTAACCTGCTTGCAACAATACGATCGATAGCACTTGGACGTCCTCCACGCTGGATATGACCAATAATAGATAAACGTATATCCCAATCTGGCAGAATCTCTTTTATCTTCTTTTCAACTTCCATGCCACCACCATTTTCATCACCTTCTGCGACAATAATGATCGCACTTTTCTTGCCCCTAGCTTGCCCTTTTCTAAGGTTTGAACATAACTTTACAAAATCGTCTGGTGTTTCTGGAATAAATACATTTTCTGCACCCGTCGCTATTCCGCTATAAGCTGCTATATATCCTGAATGTCGCCCCATTACTTCCACAATAAACAATCTAGAATGTGAAGTAGCAGTATCTCTTAACTTGTCGATACAATCGACTGCGGTATTCAAAGCAGTATCAAAACCGATGGTAAATTCAGTGCCAAACAAGTCGTTATCAATGGTTCCAGGTAATCCAATGCCCTGGATACCAAATTCCTTAATAAACTCATGAAGACCATGAAACGAACCATCTCCGCCGATTACAACTAAAGCATCTAATCCATGTTTCTTAAAATTATCATAGGCAAGCTGTCTGCCTTCTTTAGTCATAAAAGCTGCACTTCGTGCTGTCTGAATAAATGTGCCACCATGGCCAATAATACCGCCCACTGAACCAACGTCTAACTCATATATATTATTATGAATCAGTCCTTCAAACCCTTTTTGTATGGCATACATTTTACAATCGTGATAAATGCCTGTACGAACTACTGCCCTAACGGCTGCATTCATACCAGAAGAATCTCCACCACTCGTTAATACGCCAATTTTTTTAGTCATCTATTTATTACTCTTTTCAAATTCGGTCATAAATTTAACCAATGCCTGAACACCTTCAGTTGGCATCGCATTATAAATACTTGCTCTCATGCCGCCAACACTTCTGTGTCCTTTTAGATTCGTTAAACCTTTTGCTGTTGCTTCTTTAATAAATTTTGAATTTAATTCTTCTGTTGGTAGAACAAATGGAACATTCATAAGCGAACGATCTTTTTTTACAATCGGAGAAGTAAATAATTTTGATTGATCAATGTAATCATATAATAACGCAGCTTTGGTTCTATTAATCTTTTCCATTGCCTTTATTCCACCTTTTTCAAGTAACCATTTAAATACAAGCCCTGCCATGTATATTGAATAAGTCGGAGGAGTATTTAGCATTGAGTCTTCTTCTGCAACCGCTTTATAGCTATATAATAATGGAGTAATATCTCTTTCTTTTCCGATTAAATCCGTTTTAACAATAACAATTGCAAGTCCAGCTGGACCAATATTCTTTTGAGCGCCTGCGTATATTAATCCATAATCAGATACATTAATCTCTTCTGATAATATAAAGGATGACATATCCGAAATAATTGGAAGCTTTGTTTTTGGAAGAGACGTAAACCGTGTTCCATAGATTGTGTTGTTAGACGTAATATGCAAGTAATCTGCACTTTCATCTATTTTTAAATTATCTAGGTTAGGTATGTAAGAAAAGTTTTTATCTTCTGAGGACGCAATAACCTCAACAGCACCATACTTTTTCCCCTCTTTAATCGCTTTTTTAGACCATACACCTGTGTTGATGTACAATCCTTTTGTTTTCAATAGATTTAATGGAATCATGGAAAATTGACTGGACGCACCACCTTGCATAAAAAT
>MFRH01000011.1:298-7177 GCA_001783275.1 Candidatus Margulisbacteria bacterium GWF2_35_9 | reverse complement strand
CTTTCGAACGCTTCACGGCGGTGAAGTCTTTTGCCGAATCTGAATCAACATTTCAATGCTCAGAGAACAAGGACTACCGGTGCTGAATTCTCCATATGGTACGCTAAAGCGAACACCCGATTCATTTGTCTAAGATACGGCTTAGCAGTAACAAATATTTTTATACTTTCGCTTAGTTTAACTTGTATCAAATCCTTTAACCTTGTGGGGTTGATATACAGACATCATGAAATATGCTCTTCACATCTAAAACTTTTGCTCTATTTCTTCTCACTGTTTTTGCCCTGTATTGGTTTGTATTCAAGAGGAACCTTAAAGGTCAGAATTTTGTATTGCTAATAGCCAGTTATTCCTTTTACGGATGGTGGGATTGGAGATTTCTTTTTTTGCTGTTTTTTATTTCGTCTTCAAATTATCTAATATGCAAAAGGATTCAGAATCATTCTCAAAAAAAACACCAGAGGATTCTGTTCCTACTCGGACTTATCATAAACATAGGCTCTTTAGTTATTTTCAAGTATCTTAATTTCTTTATTGATAGTGCCAATGATATATTCTCATTTTTTGACGCAAATTTATACCTGGCAACCCAAAAGATTATCTTACCAGTCGGAATCAGTTTCTATATTTTCATATCTATCAGTTATATCATTGATGTTTACCAAAGTAGGTTAACTGCTGTCAGGAATTATTTCGATGCTTTATTAACCTTCAGTTTTTTCCCAATAATTTTGTCAGGCCCGATTCAAAGACCTATCAGCTTATTACCTCAGATACAGAATAAACGATTGTTTAATAATAATCTAGCCATTGATGGGTTAAGGCAAATACTCTGGGGACTATTTTCAAAGATAGTAATCGCAGATAGATGTGCGGTAACTGTCAATACAATTTTCTCGGATTCTTTACAATATTCTGGGAGTACATTGCTATTAGGAATTATCCTTTTCACAATTCAGATATATGCTGATTTTGCTGGATACTGCAATATAGCAATCGGGGTCGGAAAATTGCTCGGATTCAAAATTATGACTAATTTTGCATACCCTTATTTTGCAAGAAATATAAAAGAGTTTTGGAGAAGATGGAATATTTCTCTATCAACCTGGTTTAGAGATTATGTTTTCCTGCCTTTGGCTTATACAATTTCGAAAAAAATCAAATCCGAACGATTTTTAATGATAAAATCCGAACAATTAATTTACATACTCAGTATTACTATTACTTGGATATTAGTCGGACTTTGGCATGGTGCCAATAACACTTTTATAATCTGGGGACTTATTCATGGCTTTTCCTTGTTAGTCTATCATAATTGCATAAAACACAAAGATAAAATTTTAAAGCGGCTAAATATTCAAAAGAATAATTTTGTGGTTGCAACTTTAGGTACTCTCACTACTATTGCTATTGTAATGTGTTCATGGGTATTCTTTAAGTCGCCAAGCATTCATTATGCATTGAGTTATATTTCAGGTATATTCTCTCTGTCAATATTCTCAATTCCATATTTTTATGGAATGAAAATGGCGTTAGTGACAATTATCCTGATTGTTTGCTTTTTAATCGTTGAATGGTTTGGAAGAAATAATGACTATGCCATTGCTACTTTAGGACTCAAATGGAAACAGCCGTTTCGATGGGTTATTTATTATATTTTAATTTTTGCGATAATATTTTTGGGCGGCGGCGAGCAGAAGTTCATTTATTTTCAGTTTTAATTTTCCGGCGGTTATGAAAAAATTTTTTACACGCGTTATTCTATTTCTGCTTCCAAGTATTTTCACAATAGTAACAATATTGACAATTGATCCATATAATTATTTCGGTAATGAGACAAACATAAAATTGCTTGAGTATAAGACAAAGATTTCACTACCCATTCATGATCAACTATTTAAATTAATTGAATACAAAAACAATCCGCATAAAATTATTATTTTGGGTGATAGTCGAGCAAATTCAACTTCTGGTTATGTTGAGGAGTTTTTACATGAAGACGTGACAAATTTGTGTTATGGTGGAAGTACATTACAAGAAATCATTTCAACTTTTACCGAGATTAAGAAAATCGGTGTTATGAAGCAAGTATATATTGGAATAAACTTTAATGTGTATAATAGTTTTTATAACCATAACAGCGTTCCGGAAGCCGTACATATAAAATCATCATTATTGAATTATATTACTAGTAAATATGTCATAAAATCAACTTTTTTAATATTAAAAGCATTAATTTTTAACGAGGTGCCAAAAATTGGTCAGTTAAGAATAACAAAAGAAGAATTTTGGAGAACTCAATTAGATGTTACAGCTAAAGGGAATTATACTAATTACTTATATCCAAAAGAATTATATAATGAATTAAAAAAGTTTTCAATTTTTTGTATGGAAAACCATATTAAATTAGTTTTGTTTATACCCCCGACTCATATTTCTCTACAAAATAGAATTTTGGACTTCAAACTCGAGATAGAAAATATAAAATTCAAAAAGGATATGGAATCATTAGGCGACTTTTATGATTTCGATTATCTAAATGCATTAACATCAAAGCAATCTAACTTTTCAGATCCATTTCATTTCATTGATTCAATCTCTAAAATAGTAGCTAATGAAATTATCTCAGGCAAAATAGTATATGCGAGACGGATAAATGTTCCGAATTGAAGAGGAGCATCGAACAATAATCCGGAGTTAAACCGTATATTAACTTTGCCTGCAAGCGGCTATCGATCAAAGATATAGAAGCTAAGGAGATCAATCCATTTGATGTCTATTAACTAGTTCAGATGTTGTACGTGGCAGCAATGTTTAGTCAGAAGAAGGAAAACCTGATCTTTGTAACAGAACGGTCAAATTTATACAACGGTGAAAAGCCTTCGGTACAAGCATCTTGTTGATGAATAATTTAGTTGATCCTTAATGGTGTTATACCGATGCTAAACTGATTTGAATGGGCAATTAACTAACGGTGCTGAAAACTGGTCTGATTCATGGAAGACTTTCTCAAATGGTCTTTTTTACTTTGCTGCCATGTCAGGATTTTTAACACCCGGCCAGGTTACAGAGTATAAGCGGCTGCACAAAGGAGCCTCCTCGGAAAAGCGTGACCGGATCAAAGCCATCCTGATGTTAAACAGTGGATACTCGCAAAGCGAGATTGCAGAAGTTCTTTTGTTGGATGAAAGCACCATTTGGCGCTGGTTTAAGCTGCTCAAACATAGTGGCATCCATGCCCTTTTGAAAGACAAATACAAAGGGGGAATCGCAAAACTTACGGATGATGAGATAGCCGAACTTGATTCGCACTTTGCGGATAAAATTTACATGGATGCCAAAGAAATATGCGCCCATGTTTTGGCAACCTTTGGTGTTCATTATACGAGCAAAGGCATGACCAATTTGCTCCCCAGGATGGGCTACAGCTACAAAAAACCTAAACATATCCCGGGCAAGGCAAACCTGGAAGCGCAGAAATCGTTTGTTAAGTAATATGAGCAGCTGAAGCAGGATAAATCTCCTGATGATCAGATCTATTCATGGATGGCGTTCATCCGTTGCACAACTCGCAGCCGGCCTATGGCTGGATGAAAAAGGACTGTGATTACACGATTCAAGCGAATACCGGACGGGAGCGGATTAACATCAATGGCGCCGTAAATATTGAAAGTCTTCAGGTTTTTTTACCGGGAAGACGAAACCATTGAATCGCAATCTGCCAACAACCTTTTCAAGTAAATTCTTGAGGCTCAACCAAAGGTTCTGGCCTACGTTATCGTGGACAACGCCCGATACTACAAGTCTGAATTGATTAGGGATTTTCAAAAGCAAAATCCAAGGTTGGTTATTGTCTATTTACCGCCGTACAGCCCAAATCTGAACCTTATAGAACGACTTTGGCGATTTTAAAGAAGAATGTCACGTACAACAAGTATTACGAAAAGTTTGCGGTGTTCCGGTTTGCCATTACTCGTTTCTTGGATACAATTGATCAGAAGGAGGCTCAATTACGCACTTTGCTAACTGAGAACTTCCAGATTATTGATCCTACCTAAAACCTGCAAATTCGAATTCACCGAGTATAATATGTTATTCCTAAAATGTTTGATTTGAGTTATGATGTACACTCGCTAGTACCGTAACAAGCTCATATTGTGGGATTAACCGGCCTTTCGCCGAGATATGCTATGTCAATCAGGGATACCGCGGTAAGAATCAAATGGGTACAACAAAAGTGGTTATGCCGAAGAACATTAAAAGAGAAAGCCGCGATCTCAAGAAAAAGGGTGAGGAGTGCTGCCGATCCCGATCCTTTTGAAGCCCTGATCTCACTCTTAAACATCGACCACGGGATTATAAAAATTTGCCTGAAAAGCCCACAGGGTCTTAAAATCAACACAGTATAGGCAGCAGCTTCCTCTAATATAAAGAAATAGATTGTCCTGAAGAAGGAATCTATTTTTAGCCTCTTTAGATTTTTGAAGGGCCGGATGCCTTTGGTTCCACCGCTGGGGGTGTAGTAATACAGACTCCTGGGAACCTGGGTCCAGTGGCATAAATTCCCAATGGGTGCTGTCGATTTATACTCATTGATTACCATTACTTTGTCCGGGTCCCTATAGGAGTTTTTTTTAGCAGTTCGGACTTAACTTCAATTTCCAGAGCTTGTTTGGCAATAATCCGTTTTAACCGCTCATTTTCCTCCTGCAGCTCACGCACGGCAGGATCGATCCTCTTGTATTTGCTTCGTAATCCCACAATGCCATCATTCAAATACTTGTGCTTCCACCGGTCATACAACGATGGTGAGATGTGGTACTTCCGGGTTGTTTGGGACCGCCCTTCCCGTTAACCTTCCTGCAAAATAGACTGCCGCTCTTCGGGTGTAAATTTTCTTCTTTTTTTGTCATTTGCCTTAAAATTATTAGACCTAATTTGATTTACAAATTCTGTCCAACTATTTAAGGGGCTAAGACAGCGCTTTGATGGGTGTTCAGGGCTTCGGGCTCCAAGATGATTTCCTTTTCGGGAACACCGAGGCTTTCCAGGTATCGGATAAAAACCATTGCCGATTCGGGAGATCTTTTATCGTCAAAGGTCCCATCGCTGTTAAGGAACAGCTTCTTAACCCTGCCTTTCCGATAAAGCCTTACCGGTTCAATCAGCCGTTCGGCATCTTCAAATACCTGGGTTTTTGCCCGTTGTGGGATTATAATCCCCGAATCCTCCCTGTATTAGGACATACTCATAAACCACATCGGAATCCAGAGATGTAAGAACATTCCGAAGACACAGGGCAAAGGACTCCTATTTTGATTATATTGGCAGATATTCAGTTAAAATATTGCACAATAGAAAACCTTTAAAATGTTGAATTCCAATTTAAAACCACTCTGGGGTGTTGCACCTCACCAAACAATTCTGATCGATTTTTTTGCTCTTGTATTCATTTTACTTATGCCAGCCGTGTCGCATTTAACCAGGTTTCCTATCTATTTGATTGAGCCGATGCGGATCATGCTTGTTGTGTCGATAATCTTTTCATCCCGGTATAATGCCTATGCATTAGCGATTATGCTACCCCTGTTTTCTTTCTTAGTTTCCGGGCATCCAGCCCCGGTCAAAATGGTAATCATCATCGCTGAACTCCTTATTAATGTATGGCTGTTTCTTCGTTTAGCCGGATATACGAAAAAATCATTTATCGCTATGGCATTAGCTATCCTAATCAGTAAAGTGTTCTGTTATCTGCTCTATTGGATGGTTTTGTCATGGTCCTTTGTTGTTGAGGAATCAAGTCTTGTTTTTATTTTAGCCCAGCTAATACTGACAACTGTATTAAGCAGTTTTATTGGAATTGTAACAACAAAGCGACGAATATTAGCCATGGATTAAGCAATATAGAAACATGTAAACCAAAAGTCTGAGTGGCGGGAATCTCCAGTTGCCATTTTTCATACCATGCCTGCATTTGAAATATGCCCCAGGCGGCGTACCGTGCACATTTCATTGCTTGTAACGTATTTTAGGTCCACCAATTCATACCTGACGGACGGTACCTGCAGAAAATATTCTCTTCGGGTTAATTCTTAAGCTTCTTATAGACATAGCCATACATGATGATGATCAGTCCGAGGCTGTTGAACCGAAAAATACTATGGCTTAACCCGGATATAACAGGCCTATAGTTGGTTGACCTACCTATTGGTTAAACGGTTTGTTCCGGATTGGTTCCAGAGTGGTCCAGATAGGAAACCTTTTATCTCCGCAACAGTAATCACCATTGATAAAATCAAGTCTGCAAATGGATCTCGCGGATAGTAATTCAGCTAAAAAATTGACCTTGTGCAGTTTGGGGATAGAAGATGTTATGGGTAAATTACACGTATCCAGCAATCCGATATGCAAGTGTCCCAACCCATTCATGGATCAGTTTCTGCCACCTGTAGAGATTACTGGTGCTCAGGTTCCAATTGGTGATATCCGGCTTGTACGGCACCGGAACCGATGTCGCAAATGGAACTGCGTTTACGCCAATCTTTTGGTAGCATTTTAGGGTGCGGGGCATGTGTATTGCGCTGGTAACCAGCAGGCTACTTTGGCCGGTAAAGTCTTCGCCAAAAAGTTTCCGGGTGAGTTTGGCGCTTTGTCGGGTGTTGAGGGCTTCGGGTTCCAGGATGATATCTTTCTCGGGAACACCCAGACTTTCCATGTATCGGAGAAAAACCTTAGCTGATTCGGGAGATCTTTTATTGTTAAAAGTGCCGTCGCCGGTAAGGAACAACTTCTTAACCCTGCCTTCCCGATAGAGCCGTACCGGTTCAATCAGCCGTTCTGCTTCTTCAAATACCTGGGTTTTGCCCGTTGTGGGATTAT
>MFRH01000011.1:0-104 GCA_001783275.1 Candidatus Margulisbacteria bacterium GWF2_35_9 | reverse complement strand
CGAACGAAAGCAGCTTTGAGAGAAAGTAAAACATATATCAAGGTTACGACTTTGAGACGATAAGACCAATTGTTGTGGAAATGTGGAATGTGGAAATGTGATAG
>MFRH01000010.1:6798-8826 GCA_001783275.1 Candidatus Margulisbacteria bacterium GWF2_35_9 | reverse complement strand
TGTTGGAGCATCTACCTACACATTTGATCCAACAGAAGCGGTTACATCAGCAGCTCTTGGTGCAGGTAGTACTGTAGCCGATCTTATTACAAAGTTTAACAACTGGGCACAGACATCTGTTGGCGGTGGTGGTGCAGGACTTACCGGAACAAACGCCATCTATATGGGTCACACTGGAACTGGCACAACAGGGTCTGGAAAACTCTATGTCGCTCATAACTCAAATGATACAGACGGATTTATCAGTATTGCAGATACAACTCCTGCCGATGATGATGGAATAGCAGAACTACTTTTTGCAAGTGTAGCCGGAGACTGGAATACAGGGGCAGATACTGTAGGTGAAGGAGCAACCTTTGCCGATACTATGACTTTTGGTAAAAAATCTGCAGTTGCCACAATCACTCATAACTTTCAAGAAGAAGATGGCGGGGGGACACACTATGTGGATCTTGCATTTAGTAATGGTGACTCAACAATTACTGGTCTTGACGGAATTAATATTATTGCATCCGATACCGGGTTTAAAACCGGTTCTATGGTTATAAACACCGTCGATGCGACTGAACATGTTGTTTCTACATCTGTTTACGATTCTCTTGGAGCAGAACATACCGTTACATTAACGTTAACAAAGGTTGGAAGCAACACGTGGAATTGGGATGCATCTGGTATCGATACAACGGGTTCCGGAACATTAACTTTTGACAGCAACGGGACTATTCAATCTGGTGCTTCAAACGGAACCATATCCGTTGGTGCACAAGGTGGAGCTAGTTCATTGTCCATTACTCCAGATTTCACTACGGTTACTCAATTCGCTGACCCGTCGACAATGGTTCATACACAACAAGACGGTTACCCAAATGGTGCGTTATCCACATATAGTATCGACGCCAACGGTGAAATTCTTGGGATTTATACAAATGGATTAAACCAATCATTAGGACAAGTTGCCATCGCAGCATTCAACAATCCTGGTGGTTTACTCAAAATATCCGATAGTATGTTTATTTCATCCAATAACTCGGGAGAAGCACAGGTTGGAACTGCAAATACGGGTGGTAGAGGTGGTTTATCAGCTGGTACTTTGGAAATGTCAAACGTCGACGTTGCACAGGAATTTGCAAACATGATTATTTATGAACGCGGTTTCCAAGCAAACTCGAAAATAATTTCAACAGGAGACGAAATGCTTCAAACTCTTGTCGGTATGAAACGTTAATAAGAGGAAAAGGACGAAGTAAATGTAATGGATAAAGCAACAATTATTGGATTATGTTTAGGAATATTCTTTCTGATTTTTGGAATTGGGATCAGTTCCGTTGGAATATTCATAAATACTCCTTCTCTTTTAATCACTTATGGAGGGACCTTCGGGTCCCTCTTCATTGCATTTACTCTTGAGCAAGTATTAAATACCGGAAAAGTGGTTAAAAATGCCTTTACAACAAAAGCGGATGACCCCTTAGAAATTATTACCCATATTGTAAAATTCTCTGAAAAAGCAAGGCGAGAAGGTCTCCTTGCAATGGAAAAAGAACTTGCAAGTATCGAACATATTCCGTTTCTAATAAAAGGGCTTCAACTAGTTATTGACGGATCAGATTTAGAAATAGTAAGAACAGTACTCACCACTGAGCGAAGTTATGTTGAAGATCGCCATCGTGTCGGAGCCGCAATCTTTGATGCTCTTGCAGCATATGCACCAGCGTGGGGAATGATCGGAACAATTATTGGACTAATTCTGATGTTACGTTCCTTAGACGATCCGGGCGCCGTTGGTCCTGCCATGGCTGTTGCACTTCTTACCACTTTATATGGTGCCATTGGAGCCTTTTTTATTTTTACTCCCATTGCAAATAAATTAAAAATTCGATCCGAACAAGAAATGATGTTAAAAGATATCATGATTGGAGGTATTGTAGCAATACAAAGTGGCGATAACCCCCGAATGGTAAAAGAAAAACTTGTTTCCTATGTTTCTCCAAAAGAGAAATCATCAATAGCCGACGAACATGAGTAAAA
>MFRH01000010.1:0-6779 GCA_001783275.1 Candidatus Margulisbacteria bacterium GWF2_35_9 | reverse complement strand
TGCATGGATGGCAACTTTTTCCGATCTGATGACACAGATCCTTACCTTTTTTGTCTTTCTCTTTACAATGTCTGTAATTGACATGGAAAAAGCTCAGGAAGCGCTTGTCTCCTTTAACAATGCGTTTGGAGGAATAACCAATGAAGGAATGCGAACCATTCTTCAAACAAATTATGTTGTCCCCTACCCTGAAACAACACGAGACCCCATGTTAGGGGCTAGCGGAAAAGATATCAGTCAAATGCAGCTGGAAGAAGCATTGCATGATATTGTCTTTTTTGTAAAAGCAAATAGTACAGAAGACTCCGTTGATGGTAGTTTCGATTCTAAGGGGAATGTAGAAATTCAAGTTAATGATAACCTGATGTTTGATCTTGGCAAAGCCGATATTAAACCAGAAGCATACCCACTGCTGAAAAGAATCGGAGAAATATTAAAGAAAACCGATAACGATATCGTCATTGAAGGACATACCGATAATGTCCCGATCATAAAAGGACCATTTGCTTCTAACTGGGAATTATCCGCGGCAAGAGCATTGGAAGTAAATAAATATTTAATTAAAAATGCAAGCATTAATCCTAAGCATATCTCAATTGCAGGTTATGGTGAGTTTAAACCTAAGGTAAATAATGATACAGCTGAAAACCGTTCTAAGAACAGGCGAGTTACAATCATCATTGTCAAAAAACAACAAATTGAGTTATATTAAGTACTACTATGGCAGACAAAACAAAAGAGGCTCCCGTACCGGAAGCTATACCTGAAACAGTTCCATTATTAAAAAGAAAATCAACGCTTATTATTATCCTTTCTGTCGTTCTGATATTTCTGATTCTAATATCAACTATAACCGTTGTAGTACTCACCCATCGGCCCGAACCGAAAGAAAAAAAGGAAACAGATCAAATATACACCATAATTCCCATGAGGGACTTTTTAGTTAATCTTGTAGACTATGGCGGACGCAGATATCTAAAAGTATCGTTAAGTCTCGAATTAGAGAATATTGCAGTCAAAACAGAAATTGAAACTAAAGATACCATTCTTCGAAACTATATTATCAATATCCTGTCCAGTAAAACCTTTGATGATATAAAATCTGTTGAAGGAAAAGACAACCTTCGAAAAGCAATAATATTAAAATGTAATTTTTTATTAAAAAGTGGTAAAGTATTGAACGTATATTTCAACGACTTTATAATACAATAGATAAAACATACAAATGGGGAGACAATGATGAGCGATGAAGTTAGTATAAGCCAAAATGAAATTGACCAGCTGCTCGGTCTTGCAGGCAGCATTGGTGGTATTGACACGCCTTCTCCATCAACACCTCCTCCAAATATAGAGCAGAAAAGATCGTCACTTGGGGTACAAAATCCTGAATCTGCAAAATCAGCAGACTTCAAACCATTAACAAACACTAAACCAGATAATCTTAGATCAGAAATATCGCTTATAAAAGATATCCCTCTCGAACTATCTGTCGAACTTGGAAGAACAAAAACATCTATTCAGGAAATATTAAATTTCGGATTAGGTACTGTTGTAGAGTTAAATCGACTTGCCGGTGAACCTGTAGACTTACTTGCAAACGGGAAAATAATAGCAAAAGGCGAAGTTGTTGTTATCGACGAAAATTTTGCGCTCAGAATATCAGAAATTTTCAACTCAAAAAAGTCAGTTTAATCTGAGATGACAAAAGACCCCCTCTTTTTTATCTCTGAACCGACAGCCAATATTACTGGGAATATTAGTAGCTCAGGCAACTTTTCAATAAATCCCTTTAGTTTCATTCTGAATACACTCATCGTCATCCTTTTGATATATATTGTTGTTTACATACTAAAACATCTTTTTAAAGTTAAATCGTCGGATAACAGCTATCTATTAAAAGAAATTCCAATAAATGCATCATTAAAAATTTTGTTTATTACCATCGGGAAAAAACTTTATATACTTGCTAATAATACTACGCAACTTATTCTTATGGATACAATTAAAGACCAAAAAGAAATACTTAGTATACTTACCAAACAGGAAGAAAGTAATATAAGCAGACCACCATCTATTTTCAGCTTTTTAAATATTAAAAAGAAATCAAAAATAGAAGAAAAATTTGAAAGCACCTTAAAAAACATTATTAATAATTCGAACACATTGGAAGACTTAAATAAAAAATGAATTTTTCAATCCCTCAAGTAACCTTTGCTTTATCTCAATCCAGCGACCCACAAACATTAAATTCAGCCATTCAGATTTTACTAGTTCTCACAATTCTAACCTTAGCACCATCTATTGTTATCCTTATGACATCATTTACTCGTATCATCATTGTTCTTGGGTTCATACGTAACGCACTTGGAACACAACAGACACCACCAAATCAGATACTAGTTGGCATTGCATTATTTTTAACTTTTTTTATCATGACTCCAGTAGCAGAAAAAGTGTATAACGACGCTATTCAACCCTATACAAGCGGGCAAATTACTCAACAGGTAGCCATTGAAAAAGGACTCTCGCCCATACGAGAATTCATGTTTAAACAAACCAGAAAAAAAGACCTACTACTCTTTGTTAATTTTGCAAAATTAAAACCAGCCAGCAAGGCAGATATTCCAACACATATACTTATCGTTTCCTTTGTAATCTCTGAACTAAAAACAGCGTTTCAAATGGGCTTTGTTATATTTATACCATTCCTGATTATAGACATAACGATAGCCTCGGTATTAATGGCCATGGGTATGATGATGCTTCCGCCGGTTATGATCTCGCTACCATTTAAAATATTATTGTTTATTCTTGTCGACGGGTGGAACCTAATCGTTTCATCACTTTTAATCAGTTTTAATTAGCATGGGCGAAACCTATATCATTAATCTAGGTCGAGATTCTGTATCCCTTATATTCACCATCGTCTCACCCATTCTACTTACCGCTCTTTTCCTTGGGATTGCCATTGCGATTTTACAAGCAGTCACCCAAATTCAGGACATGTCTATTACGTTTGTTCCTAAATTTGTCGCTATGTTTGTTGTTATGTATGTTCTTGGTGGATGGATGTTAAATAATATATCAACTTTTACAATCCGACTGCTGACAAGTATTGCCTACTTCACTCATTGAGATGTTCTACCCCGTTTTAGATATAACAAAAATACTCTTCTTTCTTGCCTTATTCTCCCGTATCATCGGGGTATTTTCAACCGCACCAATATTAGGAGCTAAAGTAATACCCGTACAAATAAAAATCGTTCTATCGCTCATTATTGCTTATCTTCTGTTTGTGCTATTCCCAGGTGAACAGAACATGTTTGCCAACATTAAAACCATACCGTATCTATTTATTATCTTTTCCGAAACCATCATCGGAGTTCTCATTGGGTATGTTGCAATGATGATTTTTACTGCCATTCAATTTGCTGGAAGTATTATCGATCGATCCATGGGTATGATGATTGCAAGTGTCATCGACCCAATGTCAAAAGAGAGACAATCCCTTACAGGCCAGCTTCAATATATAGTATCTATTTTGCTATTCTTATTATTCAATGGCCATCACTATATAATACTAGCACTTGCCAACAGTTTTGAACTTCTACCTATCGGAACGCTCCATTTTTCAGGATCTTTTATCGGGACTTTTATGACGATTATCAATAACAGTTTTATTATCGGTCTTAAACTATCGGCACCCATCGTCGGTATCTTATTTCTAATCGATTTCAGCTTAGGCATCATCGCAAAAAGTATCCCACAAATGAATGTATTTCTAACGGGAATGCCTCTTAAAAGCATGGTCGGGTTCACCATTCTTTTTGCATCTTTTATATATTTTGGAATTTTTTTTGGAAAAATTCCGGGATTAACTTATCAGAATATCATTATTACACTCAAGCAACTATAAATGGCCGATCCCTCTAAAACAGAAAAAGCCACACCTAAAAAAAGAAAAGAATTTCGTAAAAAAGGGAGTGTTGCAAAAAGCATAGAAGTCAGTACAACGCTCGTATTATTATTAACTCTATTATTATTTCGATTTTTTGGCATGTACATATACAAACAACTTTATAATGTTACCCAGTTTTATTTCTTGAACATAAATAATATCCCCATCACCTATGACGAATTATCCAATATTTTCTTAAATATGCTTTTTCATACGTTCATTATTGTTGTGCCCATTATGTTGTGTATTTTGCTTGTTATTATATTAAGTAATATTATGCAATTTGGTTTTTTATTGACACTGGATCCGATTAAACCAAATCTTGGGAAACTTAATTTTATAAAAGGCTTTCAAAATCTGGTATCAAAAAAGTCTTTAGAAAACCTTGTAAAAACTCTTTTTAAAGTTATCTTTATTGGGTACATTGTTTATTCTACTATTAAAAAAGATGTCCCGATTATCTTTACTTTTTTTGATCTTTCCATCGATCAGTCTTTTTTCATTATTGCAAAAATGGCCGGTGAAATTCTGTATAAAATAGTGCTCGCATTTATTGTGATTGCAGGAATGGACTATGCTTTTCAACGATATACCCTAAATGAACAGATGAAAATGACCAAACAGGAAATAAAAGAAGAACATAAACGTTCAGAAGGTGACCCATTAATTAAAGGGGCTATCAGGCGTCGGCAAATGGAAATGGCACGACACAGAATGATGGAAGAAGTGCCAAAAGCAGATGTCGTTGTTACAAACCCCTTTCATGTTGCAGTCGCTATTCGATACAATGCTCAGGAAAACAGGGCTCCAGTTGTTGTTGCCAAAGGTATTCGAAGAATAGCAGAACGGATAAAGTTACTCGCGACTGAAAACAACGTTCCCATTGTTGAAAATCCGCCCATCGCAAGGACACTGTATAAAACAAGTAAAGTGGGAGAACCAATCCCATCGGAGATGTACTCAGCTGTTGCAGACATTCTCACGTATATCTATAAAATTAGTGGTAAAACTTTCGGGATTTAAGCAGTAAGAAGATCGATATTTTTTCCCTTAACCTTAGCTAATATATTTTCCATACTACCACTTGAAAGAACCATTTTTATTATTTCCTCAGAACTGGGAAGCGCTATATTCTGGCCAGCCAACATTAAATTCATTAGTTCATCGGGATTAAGTGACAGACACATGAGTTGGTTCATATCCATCGTATTCCCTTCCGATGTCATTAGTTCAGACAATATATTATTACCAAGCAATTTCTGAAGCTTTTCCATCGTTTCGGCATTAAGTTGAATACCCGCGTCCCTTAGCAGTTTCAAAATATCTCCGCCTCTGTTCAGTATCATATCAATCAGTTCGCTGATATCAATTTCAGACTGAGTCAGATTAGAAATTAATGTAGCAATACCTTTTTGAGAAATTTGGTTCTGAAGCAATTCAAGAAAATTTCGCTGATGATCCTGAGTACTAACAATAACCGTGTTTCCAATAAATTCAACGCATATGCCCGCAACATTTCCCATATTCATCCTGACAGTATCGATATCTAAAACCATAAAGTTCGTATCCAGTGTCGCAAAATATCCACCGTGGTCAAATGACAGGTTCCCATTCTGATCGATGGCAATCCCAACGGTAATAGTTATTATAATTAATTTCCCGCCAACACGAATAAATAGTTGTTTATTCCTTGGAATGCAGAAAATATGACGATCCTTTATCTTTAATTCCATCTGTTTAATTCCTGGAAATATATCAACAAGACCCTGTACAAGCATCTTGCTCTTTCCGTATTTTATTGTTTGGGCTTCGGGATTTATAGACGTTACCTCATTTAAATGTATCCACTTACCTGTTACTTTGATACTTTCACCATCGTATAAAAAAACACTCATCATCCCCACTTGCATCATTTTAGTTTTCAAACTGATTAATGAGCTAATCCCTTCGTAATCAAAAAATATAATTCCAGATCGATCCAACACTACTTTTGACGCTTTCTTCATTTGAATAGAATTGGTATTATTTCTAAACTCGATATTATCACCCTGATAGATTGCATTTAACTGAACAACAGATCCATTTAGCCTGTCACGAATATATATATTGGCACCATCAACCGTTGAAGAAATATAGCTTTCAGCTGGAAGCTTGATTTTATTTTTACCCATCTTAAGAATACCGTCAATTCCATTCATGGCTACATTTCTATTTAATCTGACCCATTTGCCATTGACCTGAAGGTAGCGATCCTCACCCAATAAATTAACCTCATATTTACCGAGTTTTAATACATCATTTATCACATTAATGACAGCGATACCTTCGTTATAATTAAATGTAATATTACCCCGATGATCAATGAATAAATTTGAATTTTTTGAATCAAGTTCTAGTTTGTAACTCTCATACATAAGACGGAATAAATCTGGTCCATACTCTACATAAAACTTACAATAGACATCCATCATTCGTAATGGATTTTCAATAATTTCAAACTGAACAGACTCTTTTCCTATCGTTATATTACAATTATCCGGCATTTTGATTATGTGATTATTTATTTTTAACGTTTTATCATCATCGTAGTATTTAATCACATCGGTTAATTGATAATACCCCTTTTCTCTTATTACCTGTTCGGCAGAATCCAGTTCAATCCGGATAGAGGCTATCTGAAAAATCTGAGTATTTGTAGTCGGCAAAAAAACAGTTGATTTATCAACGCGTTCCTTCAGTTTGTATTTGTTACTCTCATAACTGGATTCCACAACACCCGCTGGAACATAATCATCTTCAACAACAAGGCGGCCAAATGTCA
>MFRH01000009.1 GCA_001783275.1 Candidatus Margulisbacteria bacterium GWF2_35_9 | reverse complement strand
GGTCCCTGATCGCAGTAACCCATACATCCGGATTCTAAAACTTTTACAACATCTGTTAAGTTTGCCGCTGACAGTTCTTCTTTAAGAGTCTGTAATAACTCTTTGTTTTTATTTTTACATTTTGATCCTGCACAAATTGAGATTGCATATTTATAGTCTTTCAAAGTGTCCACTCCTTTATTATTTTTTTGTTTAATATGTGATCAGTTATCACTTTTTGAATTTTTTCAGGAGTCATTTCACAATACTTGGTAGGTATTCTGTTTTCTACAAATACTTGAACGATGGGTTCTTTATCGCAGCGACCAGAACACCCTGTTTGACCGATATATAGTTGGTCTAGTTTTTGTTCGTCTTTAATTTTAACCAGTTCGTTATATACACTTTCTGCTCCTGCTGCATTTTCGCAAGTTGCATTTCCAACAAATATCCGAATTGGAAACGTTAACTTCTCCTCGGATACCCTTTTTTTGGCATCTTCTTGAATTTTTTTAATTTTATCTAATGGATTCATAGCTCCTCCTTTTTATTTTTTCTTTTTGTTGTCTGAATTAATTGCCGATAGGAATAAGTATTCAAGTTCTATGACAATATTAATGTTGTTTACTGTTATATTACTTGGTAAATTGAGAATTTCAGGTGTTAAATTAAGTATTTTATCAATTCCGGCATCAACCAGTTTTCTGGCTGTATGTTGGGCTACTTTTTCGGGAACTGTTAGTATCGCGAGTTTGATATTATGTTCTTTAATGAAGGAGCTGCAATCGTCTATATGCATAACCGGTATTTTAAAGTTTTGTTTGTTTTCGAAATCTATATCAAAAGCTGCGACGATATCAAATCCTTGTGTTTTGAAGTTGTTGTAGTTAATTAATGCCGTTCCAAAAGAACCAGCACCCACTAAAATGAGGGGGGTTTCTTCGTCTTTTTTTACTTTTTTTTCAAGAGCAACTAATAGGTCTAATACTTGATATCCAACCTTGTTTATTCCCTGAATGGATAAGTGCATAAAATCTTTTCTCAGTTGAGAAGCCGTTATGTTGCATAAGGATGCCAAATTATGAGATGTGACAGATGCGATGCCCTGTTTTTGAAGACGCTGTACGATATTGTAATATTGCAAATATCTAAAAGTTAAATTGTTCAGTCCTTTCATGACACCTTATTGTTCCATAAAGAACAATAAGGTGTCAAGAAGAATATTAATTAATCTAAAAAGATCGATATTTTTCTTGATTTATATTTGCTAACGTTAGCATTTGAACGATTTGTTGTCGTTAACTAAAAATGGCTAGATTTAGCTTTAAACACTAGAGATACAGTCTTCTACATTGTTGAAAATTTGTATCTGTTTATAGAGCATTGTCATCATAATAATTTCTTTACAATCCTGACTGAGGTTGCAAAGCATAAATTTACGTTTATTTTGTTTTGTAAGCTGCAGACTTTTAACAAGCGACCCTAAACCGAAATTATCGATATATTCACAGTTCTTGAGATTTAATATAATGTTTTTTGATCCATTAACAAAATTGTTTTGAATAACATTATCAATTCGAATAGAATCATCAAATTCAATATCTCCATCAATCGAGATAATAACATTGTTGTCAATTTTTTCTGTATATAAACGAATCATGATTGCTCCTTATAGCTGAAAGCCATAATAACAAGCAGTCCATTAACTAAATTATAGATTGGTTAATCTTTTTCCCTGTACCCTTAAATCATATATAAAAATAGGGCGAAAGTCAAATTATGAGAAGATGTTCAACTAGTTTACGATCCATCCCGATAATATGATTGAAAACCCAGTTTTTGATAATTTTACCGATTTTTTGCATATCATCCAGCTGATCAGTTTCCATATCCTTTATCATTTTCCTTATTTCATTTAAATAATTTTCATGTTGGCTTTTGTGCTGATGTTTCATGATAAATTGTGTTTTGTCCATTTGTTCTTCTTCATAAAGAAAATGTGCCTCAGTTAAGTTTAATGAATTATTTAAAAAACCAAGGATCGTTTGTTTATGATGTTTGTTTATTAAATGGTCATAAAACAGTGCAACTGAGCGAGCAATATCTTGATGTTGTTTATCAATTATTTCGTGACCAGTATATAGCTTTTCGTGTAGTTCTTCATAAAAAGTCATAATTAATTATTATTGTATCGTAAATGTATTAAAGGTGACATGGATTTATGACTATTATCAAAGAAATTTGAATTATTTAAAAAAAAAGTTGACTAGCGCTAACTAAATATATTAATATATGAATATATAGATGTATTAAAAAAACAAGGAGGTAGAAATGTTTA
This sequence comes from Candidatus Margulisbacteria bacterium GWF2_35_9, assembly GCA_001783275.1. Lineage (GTDB taxonomy): Bacteria > Margulisbacteria > Riflemargulisbacteria > GWF2-35-9 > GWF2-35-9 > GWF2-35-9. Next base: position 4,835 of record MFRH01000009.1, on the reverse strand, counting down.
AATTATTAGAAATAGTACAGAAGAAATTAATTATTACAATTCCGATATCCATGATTTTCGGAATTGTATTTGGCTTATTTTATAAAGACACTTCATTTCTGAAACTCTTAATATTTCCACTGACGTTTATTATGGTGTATCCAATGATGGTCAATCTTCAAATTAAAAAGGTATTATCTGGTGGGGATACGAAGGTTCAAATAGTCACTCAGTTAATTAATTTTGGAATTATTCCTTTTGTGGCTTTTGGGTTGGGGAAGATGTTTTTTGCTGACAAACCGTTAGTGGCGTTTGGTCTATTACTTGCTGCATTACTTCCGACTAGTGGGATGACGATATCGTGGACAGGGTTTGCAAAGGGGAATATTAATGCTGCAGTTAAAATGACGGTTATCGGCCTTATATTAGGCTCAATTGCCACTCCTTTTTATGCTCTTTGGTTGATGGGGGCTACAATTAATATTCCGTTAGTGAACGTATTTAAACAAATAATTATAATCGTTTTTTTGCCGATGGTAGCCGGTTTACTCACTCAAAAATATATACTCTTGAGGTATGGGGAAGAAAAATATAATAAAGATATTAAGAAGAAGTTCCCTCTTATCTCAATGATTGGTGTTCTTGGAATCGTCTTTGTGGCAATGGCGTTAAAAAGTGCAACGATTCTAAAAGACCCTGTTAGTTTGATCTATTTATTTATCCCACTTTCGTTACTTTACGGAATTAATTTTCTATTAAGTACCACCGTCGGTAAAATATTTTTTAATCGTGGTGATGGCATTGCTTTGGTATACGGAACCGTGATGAGAAATCTATCGATTGCCCTTGCGATTGCCATGACTGTATTTGGAAAAAAAGGCTCTGAAATTGCGCTCATTATTGCGTTAGCTTATATTATTCAGGTGCAATCTGCTGCTTGGTATGTTAAATTTACTGACAGGATATTTGGTAAAGTTCAAGAAGATTAATGACAATAGAAATGGAGCTCAATAATGAAAGAAATCAATGTTGATGTTTTAATCATTGGGGCGGGACCAGCGGGTCTTGCTGCCGCAATTTATACTGCTCGAGCAGGCAAAAAAACATTGCTTTTAAAAGGAAAAACAAAGTCGCATTTGGAGATGGCTCATAAAGTTGAAAACTACCCTGGCATAGAATCTATTTCTGGTGCCGATCTATTACAATCCTTTACAAATCAGGCGACGAGTTTTGGTGCACAAATCATACAAAGGGATGCCTTAGAGTTGGCCTTAGGTATGGATCCTAAAATGGTCACAACAAGAGAAGAACTGATTATCGCAAAAACGATTATTCTCGCAATGGGTAAAGGACAACATAAACAAGCTATAACCAATGAGGAAGAATTTGTGGGTAGAGGGGTTTCCTATTGTGCAAGTTGTGATGGTTCATTCTATCGTGGAAAACGGGTTGTTGTGTATGGTAATGATGATGAGGCTGTTGATGATGCGTTGATGCTAAAACAACTGGGATGCGACACAACGCTTATGTTGTTTTGTGGAAAAACTAAATGTGGAGAAGAATTGCTCTTAAATGCCAGAAAAAAAGGATTAGATATTGTCCAAAATGCAGAAATTACAGCAGTGAACGGTACGTCTGGACTAGAATCAATAACAGTTTTAGAATCTGGTAAAACAAAAAATATCCCAGCCGATGCACTTTTTATTATTCAAGAAATACCATCCAGTACTTTGTTAAAAAAAGCAGGAGTTAATTTAACAAGTAAAGATTGTATCAATGTTGATAGAAAAATGCATTCTTCGATTCCAGGTATTTTTGCTGCCGGAGATATCAACTGTGGTGGATTGCAGATAGCAGTGGCTGTTGGTGAAGGTGTAACTGCTTCATTGGAGGCTTTAAAATATTTGAGGGATATAAGTACTCCAAGCTAACTTCTCAATAATATTATTTATTAATCATCTTCTCTGGAGTAAAATGATCTTACTAAACGTTGTAATAAGAATAGTTTAGTACAAGGAGGGATTTTTATGAAATGTCATGAAGTAGATTATAAAATTGTAGGTGATGATCTTCAGTTTGTTGAAGTGGAACTTGATCCGAAAGAAACTGTGATTGCAGAAGCAGGCGCCATGATGTATATGGAAGAGGGCATTAGCTATGAAGCGAAAATGGGTGACGGATCCAATCCGGTTGCCGGGTTTTGGGATAAGGCCATGCAAGCGGGAAAGCGTCTTGTTAGTGGGGAGTCACTTTTTATCACTCATTTTACGAACCATGGGTCAGGAAAACAAAAAGTTGCATTCAGTTCAGCTATGCCGGGGAAAATTGTTGCAATTGATATGGGTAAAATTAAAAAAGATATTATTTGTCAAAAGGACAGCTTTTTGTGTGCAGCCCTTGGTACAAAACTAGACATTGCGTTTCAAAAACGGTTGGGTGTAGGGTTTTTCGGTGGAGAAGGATTTATCCTGCAAAGAATTACCGGAGATGGAATGCTATTTATTAATGCCGGAGGAACAGTCATAGAGAAAGAATTGAATGGAGAAACATTAAGAATCGATACGGGTTGTATCGTCGCCTTTGAGGACGGAATTAATTATGATATTCAGGCTGCGTCTAGTTTAAAATCTATGGTGTTTGGCGGAGAGGGAATTTTCTTAGCAACATTATCGGGTAAGGGTAGAGTATGGTTACAGTCATTGCCTTTTTCACGACTAGCGGATAATGTGATTGCTCATGCTCCTCGTGTTCAAGGTTCTAGTCAGGGCGAAGGTTCATTGCTAGGAACTATTTCGAATATCTTTGAAAAACGGTTTTAGAGTTTCTGCTTGAATCTTGGCTATTAAATCCCTAAATATAATTTCCTTTTTAAAATCAAGTCGTTTGGCAACTAATCTTTGATCAAAAGTTTCATTTTCTGTCCGATCAGCTGGAATAAAGTCAATTTTTATTTCAGGTTTCGGATATTTTCTACTTGAAGTATGTCCTCGATGTTCTTGAATAAAAGGAATGGGAGATAACTGGTTATCTAATAATAAATCAGTAATAAACAACTCTGTTTTAATTATATCCTCTCTTTTTGAAAGAATTTTATGTATTGCTGCGTTGTCATCAACATCAATAATTAAAACCTTATACCCTAAAAAAGACAAAGCAGCGGCGTAATTAATAACGGAAGTAGTTAGGAGTATTTTTAGAATATAAAAGTTGTAAATTCTGTTTTAAAAAGGATGATTTTATCAATTGGTTTTTTTCTCCGATGCCATGTAGGCCTTATACTGTATGACAATAAGAATATATTAAAAAAACTGTTTTATTGATTTAAAGGGAAATTTTAATAATTTTGAATAGAAAAAGTTACTAAGTATTTACATAAAAACAGGTTACTATTCACCCCTCCCAACTACTAAAAGGTGAGAACAATCGGTTTATCCGTTGACTCACATTGTTGGGGGGGTGACCAAAAAACTACGGCAACAAATACATGCCGGATGTGGTTCTGAACCAGCAATAGCTTTAAATCTATTGCGTCCGGGTGACGTAATGGTTTTCGGCAAAAAAAGTGCCGTAAAACCGGTTGAATAATGGCCACCCATCTGAAGATGGTGGCCGGTAAGAATGATTTATAACTAGTCAAAAAGATGTTTCTATAAATGATAGAGTATGCATTTGTTTTAAATTGAATTGATAAAATTATAAAATAATAGTATAACTTAAATATATTTCAGAAAAAGTTGTAATATTTTCTGAAACTATAAGGAGATGCAAATGTCAGATAGCGTAGTAAATAAAGTGATTTCACGCATTTATGGAAGAAAGAGGGGGTGTGTAGTCAGTGCGAATGATTTTATAAAAGATTTCAAACGTAATGATGTAGATAAAGCTCTCTCTACTCTTACTAAAAAAGGCATGATAAAAAGATTAATCCCTGGCATTTATTACTATCCAGAACATAGTACATTACTTAACAAAGAAATTTCACCATCAATTAACAAAGTAGCTGACGCAATTGCTAGGAAATTTAACTGGGATATTCAACCAACCGGAGATACGGCACTGCAATTTTTTAGTATTTCAACTCAGATACCTGCAAAATATGTTAACTTATCTGATGGCCCAGATAGAAAGTATGATATTAACGGAGTATCCCTTTATTTCAAAAAGGCAAAGCTTCAAGAAACCAAACTTAAATATACTGAAAGTAAATTGCTAGTTCAGGCTATAAAAACTCAAGGCAAAGAATATATATCAGATAAAGAAATAAAAAAAATGAAAAAAAGTATTAGCAAAGATAAATATAGTTATATTAAGCATGACACTGTCAATATTGCTGAATGGATTCGAGAGATAATTTTAAAGGTCATTGAAGAGTAAAGAATGTACAATTTCACAAAAAATAGTAATGATGAAATAAAGAAGGTTTTTTCTGAGGCAGCAAAAAATAAAAATATCGCTGAGTCTTTAATTGAGAAAGATTTTTGGGTAACAGTAATACTAAGTCTATTATTTGAAAAAACATCTTTTAAAGACCATATTCTTTTTAAAGGCGGTACAAGTCTCTCGAAAGGTTTTAATCTTATTAATCGATTTTCTGAAGATATCGACATTATTCTTGATTGGAGACAGCTAGGTGTTACAGACGAGGAAGCATTTAGGGAAGAAGTAAAACCCAGCAAGATAAATTTAACAAGCATGTTGACTCATTAGGAGCTGATTATATTAGCAATACTATTCTGCCAGAATTAAACAGTGTAATCAAAGAAAATCTTACCGATGATTTAAAGGTATATATTGAAAACGATCCACATATTATTTGTATCGAGTATACGAAATCATTTAAAGATGAATATTTATTG
>MFRH01000008.1:7886-12129 GCA_001783275.1 Candidatus Margulisbacteria bacterium GWF2_35_9 | reverse complement strand
CCGTTGTCATTGGCCTTTATCTTTTGATCGACTTCGATTGTTCCTTCTACATGTAACGCACTAAGTGGACTCGTTGTACCAATTCCCACTTTACCGTCTCGGCTGACCACGACATAATTGGTGCTTACTTGAAATAATCCGGTCGGAGCTGTGTTTCCAATTCCAATATTGCCATTATCTCGCATAAACAGTCTTGTTCGTCCTTCATCTGTTGCCAACTCTAGGCCATTACTGTTATCTGCCTGAATCTTCTGTCTAACTATAATGGTTCCAATCACGTGCAATGCGCTTTCAGGATTAAAGGTCCCAATTCCCACATTTCCAGAGCCAATAACTACGCTATATTTATGTATTTTAGCATTTCCATCAAAGATTCCTCCTTGAGTACAATTTGCATTAAGACCCAAATAATCACTACCATCATTTACTTCTTGGACATGCAATATATCGCCATTTTCATCAATAAAAATATCTCCAACAACAATCTGGCTTAAATTTGTGCCCACATTGAAGTAGGCTCGATTAGCATTACAGAAGGTAACATCTAAACCCGATACGATGTCTCCTCCACCATAAACTTCAAGAATCGATCGACTGGGATTACTAACCCCAATTCCCACCTTACCGCCATTATTAACGACGAAATCCTTTGCCCCAACCTGGAATACTCCTGTTGGATTCGACGTTTTTATTCCAACACTTCCTTCCACAAGCAATCCATTTGCCGGTGCAATCGAGGTTCCAGAATATGTTGATCCAATAACCACAGAACCTTCCACATCTAGTTTATTTTGAGGACTATTGGTTCCAATTCCCACATTACCTTCAATAAGTGCCCCATTTACGGGCGCAACAGAAGTACCAGAGTACGCGGCACCTATAACGGCAGAACCTTCAACATCCATGTTATTTTGAGGAACTGTTGTTCCAATCCCTACATGGCCAACCGCATCTACATATATAGCATTTAAGGGTTCACCATCTGAAGCATGTAATGCATAGTTTGTAAGAGGTGCTTCATTCTGTAAGATGGCTTTCGCATTAATCGTCCCAACAACATCTAAATTATATGCCGGAGTATCAGTTCCAATTCCGACGAAACCATTTTTAATAATCATCGCACTTCTATGGATTCTACCCTTCTTCGCTCCAGTACTATTACAACTTCCATCAATCCCAATCGTATTTGAGTTTATATTATTAATCGTATAGGCATCGCCAATTGTGTCGATTAAAATATCACCAATTTGTACTGGACTTAAATTAGCCGGTCCTCCCATATATTGGATAATTGCTTGAGCTCCACCACAACTAATATCTAATCCACTTAAAATGTCCCCTGCATTTGAAATTACCAATTTCCCCTCTTTTGGATTGGCTATACCAAACCCAATTTTCCCATTGTTGCTTACAACAATAATATTTTGATCAGCAGCGTATCCCACTTTTAACAAGCCCATTCCTGAATCTGCTGACACATGCAACGCAGCTGAGGGTGAGGAATTGCCAATGCCCACTTTATTATTTACAACTTGAATTTTTCCTGTTAATTTACTAGAACTTACCGCACTAATTTTTGCATCCGTTACTTGGCTATCGCCTATCTTTGCAGTGGTTATTGCATTATCAATTACTGACAAGGCAACAGACGCTGTTGTTGCCAATCGTGTATAGTTCGCGGTAAGCGCAATTAGTCCTATATTTGCAGTACCAATCGTACCAGTGCTTGTTAAATAAACACGATCATTTGTAAACTGGCTGATATTCATATTGGCTAACTTATTCGCTGTACTTGCTAATACACTGTAATTTGCTGTCGTTGCTCTCTTCGCATAATTGGCTGTACTCACTGTTCCAGTACTTGTTAGATAAACACTATCATTTGTAAACTGGCTGATGTTCATGTTGGCTAACTTATTCGATGTACTTGCCAATACGCTGTAATTTGCTGTCGTTGCTCGCTTTGCATAATTGGCTGTATTAACTGATCCATCTATTTCTGATGCGTCTATCTTTTGTCCCAATAAACTGACGCTACTGTTTAGTCGCGCATTATCCAACGTTCCAGTGCTAATATTTGATGCATTCACCGCAGTTAAATCTGCTCCGCTACCTGCGAAACTGGTGGCAGTTATTGCTCCAACAACTGTCAATTCGGTGCTCGGATTTGTTGTCCCAATACCCACTTTCCCATCATTTTTCAAAGCTAATTTTGTTGTTCCTCTGGTTTGAAATGCTAACTCTCCTACGCCATCAGAATCTGTATCTGCTCCAATTGTCGTAGACCCTGTGTTTTGCAATCCTCCCGTTCCAGAAGCAATCCCGGTTAATCCACTACCATCCCCAATAAAGGATGTCGCTTTGACATTTCCAGATACTTCCAATGCTTCAACCGGGTTATTGATATTTATTCCGACATTACCGCTTTTAACTAAAAATACCTTTCGATTTACTTTTGCCTGTCCAGCATACATACCACCTTTGCTACAATTAGTCGCTAATGACAAAATCTTATTACCATTATCCACACCTGTAATCGCAATATTAGTTCCGGCATCATCGATAAAGGTATCCCCAGCCTTAGCTGAACTTAAGTTCGGTGATCCATCTATATATGCTTTTTGCGACGTACAAAGCAATATACTTAATCCATAAACTATACTTGTATTAATTTGAACTTCTCCATTGCTACTAACATTGATAATTCCACTTAATCCTTCTGAATCCATGGCCCTAGCAGTATTAGCCAAAATAGTATAATTCGCCGTTGTAGCTTGTTTTGCGTAATTGGCGGTACTAATTGTCCCCACACTCGTTAAATATCCTGCATTATTAGTAAATTGACTGATACTCATACTCGCAAGTTTATTTGCTGTGCTTGCTAATACAGAGTAATTTGCAGTAGTAGCCCTTTTTGCATAATTAGCTGTATTTACTGCTCCATTTATTTCATTTGCCTCAATGGTCTGCCCCAAGAGACTAACATTACTACTAAGACGGCTGTTATTTAAAAAACCGCTGCTGATATTGCTTGCATTGAGTGCTGTTATTAATAATCCGTTTCCAGAGAAACTCGTTGCAGTAACAGTTCCAGATACATCCAATGCACTTGATGGTGAATCTTTCGCAACCCCAATATATCCATTGTTGCTTACCACCATTCGGGTTATACCCTTTGTCTGGATGAGAATGCGACCGCTGTTGTTGCTGTCACTATCGGCATTTATTGTTACAACCCCTGTACTGGCTAATGATCCTGCTGTTGAGCTTCCTCCTGAAACATTGGTTAATTTACTTCCATCTCCAACAAATGAGATCGCTTTTATTGTACCCGCTACTTCCAATTCCGTTGATGGCGCCAATGTTCCAATCCCAACATTTCCACTGCCAATGACTATACCATTTCGATGTATCTTTGCTTTTCCATCAAGCAATCCACCAGCATTACAATCTCCACTTAAACCAAGAATATCATCCACATCTTTTACTTCAACTATTGTTAGGGCATTACCTGCTTCATCTATTAAAATATCTCCGGGAATAACATTGCTTAAATCTGGTGATCCATTAAACAATGCTTTCATACTCCAACAACTTACTATATTCAATCCACTCAGAATATTACCTCCACCGCTAACCTCTAATTTACCTCTATTCTGTGGCGTAGCTCCTATCCCGACATTTTTCTTATTATTTACAACTAATCCGGTTGTATATACTTCAACATTTGTATTGCTACTGACAGCTACTAATCCCTTCAATCCTGTCGCATTCATCTCCAACGCTGTACTTGCTAACACCGCATAATTAGCGGTACTGATTGTTGAGATACTCGTTAAATAGGCGCTGTCATTTGTAAACTGACTTAAATTCATATTCGCTAATTTATTCGCTGTACTTGCTAACACACTGTAATTCGCTGTCGTTGCACGCTTGGCATAATTAGCTGTACTAATTGTTGAGATACTCGTTAAGTAGGCACTATCATTTGTAAACTGACTTAAATTCATATTCGCTAGTTTATTTGCAGTACTTGCTAACACACTGTAATTCGCTGTCGTTGTTCTCTTGGAATAATTCGCTGTACTGATTGTGGAGATGCTCGTTAAATAAGCACTGTCATTTGTAAACTGACTTAAATTCATATTCGCTAATTTATTCGCTGTACTTGCTAACACACTGTAATTCGCGGTTGCTGTTCTCTTGGAATAATTTACTGTGTTTATCACGGTAATGATTCCGG
>MFRH01000008.1:7652-7866 GCA_001783275.1 Candidatus Margulisbacteria bacterium GWF2_35_9 | reverse complement strand
ATAAATACCGTAGCATTTACTGTTCCAATAACTTGTAGTTTACTTGTCGGTAAATCAATTCCGATTCCCACATTCCCATTATTGGCTACTGCTAATTTGGTTGTTCCTCGGGTCTGCAAGGCAATACTACCAACTCCATCGCTATCCGTATCGGCTCCTATTGTTGTTGAACCGCTATTTGCGACCCCACCGGTTCCTCCGGCTATCCCGGTTA
>MFRH01000008.1:7151-7636 GCA_001783275.1 Candidatus Margulisbacteria bacterium GWF2_35_9 | reverse complement strand
TTCTAATTTACTTGTTGGCATTTTGGTTCCAATTCCCACATTCCCATTATTTGTGACATATACAACTGCTTGTGTATTTCCATCTGCAGAATTTAATGAGTAGCTACTTCCACCATTGCTAACGGGAACTCCATTTTGGTATATAGCACTTGCATTGATTGTTCCTGAAACGTCAACCGCATATGCTCCAGCAGCTTTCCCAATTCCAATTTTTCCTAAATTATTTATGCTAATTGTTCCGTCAGGTGCTGTACTGGATACCCGTATTGCGCCCTGTAATCCGCGAGCATTTAATCCAATCGCCATATTTGCAGTACTAACTACATCCGTGGGCAACACATATCCCACATTGTTAACAAATTGGCCAATATTCATACTAGTTAATCGATTTGCGGTATTAATCGTATCGGTAGCGACCAGATATCCGACATTATTTACAAACTGGCCAATATTCATGCTGGTTAACTTATTCGCTGTTCCAGAAA
>MFRH01000008.1:0-7137 GCA_001783275.1 Candidatus Margulisbacteria bacterium GWF2_35_9 | reverse complement strand
AACATACCGAGTGGCATTTATTGTACCAACAACCTCAAGCTTGCTAGTCGGTAATGTTGTCCCGATTCCCACATTTCCATTATTTATTATTGTTAATTTGGTTGTCCCTTTTGTTTGTAGTGCAATATCTCCTACTCCATCAAGGTCTGTATCTGATGCAATTGTTGTTGAGCCAGTATTCTCTATTCCCCCGGTTCCTCCGGTTATCCCTGTTAAGCCGGACCCATCTCCGGTAAATAACGTCGCTTTTATTTCGCCCACTACTTCCAATTTACTCGTTGGTGTTTTTGTTCCAATACCAACATTTCCACTACTCGAAACATATACAACATCCCGCGTGCTTCCGTTGACGGCGTCGAGGGAATAATTACTAATTGGCGCACCATCTTTGTATATTGCACGCGCATTTATGGTTCCAGCAACATCCATCATATAGGCGCTAGCCACTTTACCAATACCTATTTTCCCTAATGAATTAATACTAATCACACCGTTTGGAGCTGTGGAGGACACTCGAATCGCTCCACGCAATCCACTTGCATTTACAACATTTGCTGTTATTGCAAAATTTGCAGTGTTCACACCTGTTACATATTTCCCGTCTCCCATAAATCGTGTTGCATTTACAGTTCCAACCACTTCCAATTTATTTGTCGGGGCACTTGTTCCAATTCCAATATTTCCGTTATTACTTACTGTAAGTTTTGTTGTTCCTCGCGTTTGTAACGCAATACTTCCAGCACCATCACTATCCGTATCCGCTCCAATTGTTGTTGAGCCAACATTGGATACTCCACCCGTTCCTGTTAACCCAGTTAAACTTGACCCATCCCCAATAAACTTGGTCGCTTTTACCGTTCCATTCACATCTAATTCATATGCCGGATTTAGTTTTTTAATACCCACATTTCCACTTGAATTCATAACAAAACTATTCCCGGGCGCAGTCGTGTAAATAGAGAAAGATCCTGATAATTTAGACGCATCCATTCTAAGCACTGCATCTGCTGTTATTTTTCCCACAATTTGGGTCGAATTTATTGTAGCAGTGGAACCAAGATACTGAGCATACTTAGAATAATATGCATAGGGGAATGCTGCTAATGTCTTCCGACTACTTTCAGTAGAACTGTCAATCGTAAATGTAATATAGGTACTTTCGCTGTCTAAATCACTCTTTTTTAATGGGTTTTGTGATCCGATAAACAGTTCATAGGCGCCTTGTGTAAACAGGACACTATGACTCTCCTGAAAATGAGCCGATCCTGACAAATCCTTATACAGTTTAACAACAATCGTGTGTGTCCCACTCAATGGTGTTCCGTTATCAGACATCACTCCGGCAACTCTAAATTCATAATTACTACCAAACGCTATTCCGACTAAAAGTACTATTCCTGTTAAGATACGTTTCATTTTTGCCTCACCCCCGTTTTTCTTTTCCTATATTTCAAATGACATCGTTATAAAATGGTTCAAACTACTATAATACTCTTGGCTAACAGGCTTATATGAATAATCTAACTTTATTCCATTCATTCTAACTCCTATTCCACCATTTAACGTAAAATTCAATTCCCCATCTTTTACATACTCACTATATCCTACTAAAAACTCAAACACCGAATATCGATAACTTAATCCAAAATGCTTTGTGTTCTCAGTAGTAATATCCTTGCAATATACCAACTTCCCAAACAACGTAATATCTTGCCATTCATACTTCATGCAAAATTCATAACTCACTGGTAGATCTTCCACTGTTCCAGTACTCCAAAAAATAGAATCCTGACCATAATTTAATATGTTTTTTATGACATTGGATATCATAATTCTGTCTGTTACTTTATAAGTTGAACTTAAATTTATATTTGCACCCAAGGCACTATTTTCATATATATTGGAATAAAAAACCTTAAGAGTAATGGCTAGTGGCATCTCGCTATCATTGTTTAGTGCTTTTGACAGATATATCACATTATTCGAATAACCATATGTTCCTTTAGAATAAAATTTCCCGTTCTGGTCTGTTCCCGTTACATTATCCATTATTTGATTCCTAAGTATTCCGAATCCGTAATCTCCCAGTTTCATAGAAATATTAATGTAATCAATCTCTCCCATTAAATTTAAATAGGATACCGCCACATTATTATTTTGTTTGATCAAATATGATGCATTATCAAATATGGCAGTGGAGTCATTCGCAAAAGCACTTACTCCACCAATCCCAAGTGAATATGCATTTATGTTCATAATTGAAGGGTCAAGATAACTATTTTGAACGCCAAAGTTCAAGGCCCCGATGATGGTTATGATCATTACGATATATTTCATCTATTTATACCTAGTTTCCCTTTATATATAACTCTGTTGTTGTTTACAAGTAGATATATGTACACTCCATTTGGTAATCTATTACTAAGATTATCTGTTCCATCAAACGACACCTTGTTATACCCAGCTACTCCACCAATTCCCCCACTCGAGCATGTGATCATTCTTACTGGGATTGCATATATATTGTATATATAAATTTTTATATCGGCATTTCGATTCAGCTCAAAACCAATTTGAGTACTCTCCGAGAAAGGATTTGGATACGCATAGCTTTCACCTATTATTAAGGTCTCCGATGCATTTGGAGTAGTGTTAGAAGTTACAATAAAGCTATCCATAATATTTGATTCTGTCATAACATAGTTATCAAATGTGATTTTTTGTTCTTTTACTACCGAACTCGAATCTGATAAACTTATGGTATACCCCGTTCCAACCATACTTGCCGGGTAATTTGAAAATGAATATTCTATTTCATATCCAAAACTGATAATCAGAAGGAGTAATCCAATAATTATTTTCATAGGAAACTCACCACACTATACACTTTATATTTAATCCCGGTTGACACTTCTTCATTAAAATAACTAGTAGCATAATTACTATATGAAACAGAAAACACTACTGGAACTTTACTAAGCTCAGCCTTGTATTTAAACCCTGCATCATATAGCGTTAATGGTGTGGCATTGAATAATAGTTCCATATCTGAAAAAAGGGAGAGCTCTTTACTTATTTCGTATTCTCCTTCCATTTTCACATATAAAGAATTTCCTTTATTTAGATATTTTAAATTTGTTATACAGGACTGCGCTGGTGTTTTATGAAAATAATATGTATTTTGGACACTACTCATGTTTAAATATTTACTCCATTGATAATAAGCGGTTTCATAAGACAATTTAAATTTTTCTATCTTGATCTTACCCACTGTTGATATAGCCAAACCCGTAACTTCTTGTCCCACATAATTACTATCTGCATTAATTTTATTAAATGCAAAATATACGCTTAATTCGTTATCTAGCACCTTCATTTTCCGTATACCAAACATCATAAAAGATTCACTCTTTGGCAGGTTGTTTATATTAAATAGCACATTATTATTAACGATATACGCCACTTCATAGACATCGAGAAATACTAGTTTATATAAAATATTATTCTTTAACAAACTAGACTCTATCCTATTGTTTTTTATTCCGAAAAAGTCAAAGCCATATTTTAAAACATTCCCGTCCTTATATGAGGCTTCTTTTGCATATAAACCACCACCGATTGTCTGTTTTGTTAATATACTTCCAAACTCGACGTCCAGATTTATGCGATTGTCTTTATAATTAATATTGTAATAGGAGTCACTCCCCAATTGATAATACTTAAAGGACTCCAACATATAAGCGTTCTGATACACGGGGGCTAAGATTAGCGCATTATTTTCTATATCGGTTACTAATACAACCCTTGCAAATAGAGTTGAAAATATAAAGAATACCCCTAAAATTATTTTAAGTTTAATATTGTCCCCCAATAGCATCCAAAAACTCCGGATATTTTTTTTCGCTTTCTTATTTATACCCGCATTTTCTTTTTTTAAACATTATCTAACTTTAGCCTATGAAAGATATATATTTTCCCTCTAACCCCAAAATGCCTTTATAACTATTATATGGGCATCTTTTTATAAAATGAAGAGTTTCAGAGCTTTTAGCAATATCATCGTATTATTCCTTGCACTTCTGGCTTATTAGCATTAAAATTTTAAATAATAATCTTATGTATATCGAAACTAAAAATTTAGTTAAAAAATATAAATCAAAAACCGTGGTTAATGATGTTTCCATCAGAGTTAACCAAGGAGAAATTATTGGTCTACTTGGACCAAATGGTGCAGGCAAAACAACCACCTTCTACATGATTATCGGACTTATTAACCCAAGCGGCGGAAAAGTATTTATTTCAGACACAGATGTAACAAAGTTTCCTATGTATAAACGAGCTCGCAATGGTATTGGGTATCTTCCCCAGGAAACCTCTATTTTTAAAAAACTTAGTGTTGAAGATAATATATTTGTCTTGTGGGAACTACTGAACACATATCCAAAACACCAATATGAAAAACAGATAAAATTGCTTTTAGATGAAATGAAAATTACTCATCTTCGAAAGGAAAAGGGTTATGTTTTATCTGGAGGAGAAAAACGTCGAGTTGAGATTATGCGGTCTCTTGCCATTAATCCCAAGTTTATCTTGCTTGATGAACCATTTGCAGGCATTGATCCCCTTGCAATTCAAGATATTCAAGACATTATTCTACATTTAAAGAAAAGAGGCATCGGTATTATCATTACCGACCATAATGTACGCGAAACGTTAAAAATAACCGATCGAGCATATATTCTTCATGATGGTAAATTACTCACAGAAGGCGACTCCAAGATGCTAATTCGTGACCCAGTAGCCAGAAAGTTTTATCTGGGTCAAAACTTTGCTATCTGATGTTTCGATTACTCGATAAATATATATTCCGAGATGTAGCCAATGTTTTTTTATTTGGTGTTATCGCTTTCTCATCCATATTTGCCGGAGTGGGTATTGTACCGAACCTTGTCAGTGAAGCAACAACTTATGGATTAGATTTATTAACCGTTTTCAAGTTATTCGCAGCTCGTATTCCACAAGTAATGGTCTACACATTCCCAATGTCAATTTTACTCTCTGCATTGCAGGTATTTGGCCGTCTTTCAAATGACAGTGAGATTACTGCGTTTCGTGCCAGTGGAATTGGGCTTCTTCGCATTATTACACCTGCTCTTGTTTTTGGTTTATGCGTTTCCTTTTTATCCATGTTTTTTAATGAAGCCCTTGTACCAAAGGCCAATTTATATGTTAATTATCTTCTGGCTCAAGCAAAAAATGACTACAAACCGGTTATTCGCACATCGGTGAACATTCCACAATTTGAAAATGGAGTTCTTAAACGAACGGTCAATGCTAGGGAAATATATAAAGAAACAATGAAAGACATTACCGTCATCGAATATGAAAATGGCAACCTTCAACGTGTTATATTCTCAGCTGAAGCAAAATTTAATCCAGGGATGGGCTGGCTATTCAATAACGGCATCCTTTATCTTTTTGATCGAGCAGAAGATTCCCTGACTCGCATTCGATTTGAAAAAGAACACATTAATCTAATGTTAAGTCCAACCGATATTAATGTGATACTTGAACAGAGTTATTCCAGACAGCTTGGATTTTTTGCTCTATCTGATCACATTAAAATTAAGCAAAAAACAGGAGAAGATGTTTCAAAAATGCTAGTTGAATTATATCTAAAAACGGCACTACCCTTTGCCTGTTTTATTTTTACATTGCTTGGGGCACCTCTTGGCCTAAACCCTCAACGTAGCAGTAGTTCTGCCGGAATTGGTCTCAGTCTGCTTGTTATTGTCTTTTATTACATGCTATCCGCAATTGGAGAATGGCTTGGACTAATTCACGTCATGACGCCATTTCTTGCCGCTTGGATTCCAAATATAGTCATTGGACTTGTTGGGGTCTACTTATTATACCGGAAAACGCAAATCTAAATAACACTCACCCCGGCCTTCGGCCACCCCTCTCTTGTAAAAAGAGGGGATTAATAAATTTTTAAGTTTTTCCTAATTTTAAATCGTATAAGTTAACTCCCCTTCTTTCTTGAGAGAAGGGGCTGGGGGATGAGTCTACTATTTATTCAAAACTATAGATATATTTCATGTGAGAATCGTAGCGACCTTCAAGAATAGCGACGACATCCTCCACGAGTACTGCTTCCTCATTGGTTGGGATCATGAGTATTTTTACTGGGGAATCGGGAGTCGACAGTTCTGTCTCTCCAGCAGAACCTCTGGTTCTTCTGTTTTTTTCAATATCTAATTTCAATCCAATATTTTGCATATTTTCAATCGTCTTCTGCCGTATATACCAATCATTTTCTCCAACACCGGCTGTAAAGACAATTGCATCCACACGTTTTAAAAGAGCCATATAGGTACCAATATATTTTTGGATACGTCTAACTTCAATATCCAAACTTAATTTAGCCCGCTCATCGCCAGCATCCATCGCATCTTCAATATCTCTTCGATCTGCATATTTTTCAGTCACGCCAAGATGTCCGCTTTTTTTATTTAGAATATTAATAATATCCTTCGCTTCACAATTTAGTTTTTCACACATAAAACTAACGATAGCTGGGTCGATATCTCCGCTTCGAGTACCCATCATCGCACCCTCAAGTGGTGTTAATCCCATCGAAGTATCAATTGATATACCATTTTCGATTGCGGTAAAACTAACTCCATTTCCAATATGCAACGTCACTAAATTGACTTGATCCTTCGGAATATTTAAATATTTAGCGGCTCTTTTTGTGACATATAAATGGGAAGACCCGTGAAATCCATATTTTCTGACACCATATTTTTCATACCAACTATAAGGAACCGGATAAATATATGCCGCTGGAGGTAATGTTTGGTGAAATGCCGTATCAAAAACTGCAATTTGGGGAACATCTGGCAATACTTCCATGGCTGATTCAATTCCAATAATGTTTGGGGGATTATGTAATGGAGCCAGATGAGCCACTTCTTTTATGGTATTTAACACATCCTCGGTTACCAACACAGACTTATGAAATTTATCCGCACCATGAACAACTCTGTGCCCTACTGCTTTTATTTGATTGATATCATCAATTACTTTTGTATTGCTATCGGTCAGAGAGTCTATAATATTACGAATGGCTTC
>MFRH01000007.1:35591-40352 GCA_001783275.1 Candidatus Margulisbacteria bacterium GWF2_35_9 | reverse complement strand
GTATCACAAAGTAACGATTCAATATTAATTTGTCATGACACTAGTGAGCAGTTTCACCTATTAGCTTGAATCCAGGTATAAGTCCTCAAAATGCCTTCCTTTATTTTTATCATTGGAGTCCATTGGAATTCATTTCTTAGTCTATTTATATCCAAAGAAACCTTCGAAATGTTTTCTCTCTTTGCCGGTTTGTTTTCAACATAGACGTCAGAATTAACAACCTCTCGAATTATTTTGATAATGTCCATTAAACTATAATCTATTCCACCACCAATATTATAAATTTTATAAATTGTTTTATTGAATGAAACACATATTAAACCATCAATCAAATCCTTAACATATACATAATCACGGATAATACTGCTTGGATCTCCAAAAACTGTTATAGGTTCTTTATGACATGCTTTATACAAGAATATAGCTATTGCGCCAACATCTCCATGTGGATTTTGAAATTCCCCATAAGGATTTGAAAATCTTGAAATTACATAATCAACCTTATATTGATGAAAATAGTAGTATAGGTACTTCTCAATTGAGACCTTCGAAATACCATAAGGAGAAATTGGATTTTGTGAATGCTCTTCATTAATTGGCAAAAAAAGTGGCTCACCATAGACAGTTCCTCCTGAAGAAGAAAAAATTACTTTCTTGACATTTGATCGAATGACTTCTTCCATAAGATTAATAGCGTAAATAACATTTAAATGATCAGCATAGATATTCTTAATTGAAGAAATAACATTTGTTGAATGTGCAAAATAAAATACTTTATCAATATCCAAAAGCGTTTCACGAATATTTTCTCTACTTGATAAATTCCCTTTAATAAATTCGATCTTTTTAAGAATATCTAAAGGAATATTATAATTCTCTAAATCAAACACTCTAACACAATGACCCATTTCCAGTAACTTGATTACTAAATTAATTCCCAGAAATCCATTTCCTCCAATTATTAAGATATTCTCTTTCATTTTTTAGTGATTTTCAAATATCTTCGAGATTAGTTCCCTTCCATTTGCTATAACAAGGGCATTTTCAATTTTTAGGTTCAATGCATAAGTAGTTCTCATAATGTTGACGTATTGATTTATTATGTTGTTTGTCCTCTCAAATATCAAAATAATACTCTTCCCAATACAATGGATAATGTGAAGATGTACGTGAATCGTTAGTGCATTTCTCTAATTAATTTTGCAGGATTTCCCGCAGCAATACAATTATCTTGAATATCACTTATTACTACACTATTAGCACCAATTATGACATTGCTTCCTATTGAAACACCTTTGCAAATAGTGACTTTATCAGCAATCCAAACATTATTACCTATTACTATTGGCGATGTTTTATATCCCCTAAAAATCATATTTCCATTTTCGAAATGATAGGCATGATCATGATCAAGAATTGCCACGAACTGTGCAATTGTCACGTTATCTCCAATGGTGATTTTTTCTTTAGCAACCACTCTTGAAAATTTATTTATACAAAATTTTTTTCCAATACTAATTTGACCATTTGCAACTATTTCGGAATTTGAAGCAAAAATAGCTCTATGCCCAATTACTGTCATGCTTCCCTTGCTTAATTTAAATGTCCAAAAGGCATATGAAATTGAAGGTAATGATAATTTCAATATTCGGGCATTTAAAATTTGGCAAAAAACACAATTCATTCCTCCAACGCATTTTTGCAAAAAAATAAATAGGTTTTTCATTTTAATTTTAATGAACTATCAATTTCATAATTATTAATGTGAAAATTTTCCCAAGTCCGTTGATAAGAAAATTCAAATAATTTATTTCTGTATGATTCAATTTCGTTAACAATATGCTTTATTTCATCTATCAATTTTTGTGAATCATTAATATAAAGGATTCCTAGATCCTTTCCCGCAACAATATTACTATAATCTCCAACAAAGGGAGTAATTATTGGAATTACTCCGTTAGAAACATATTCCAGAAACTTTATTGGTGAAGATAGTTTATTAAAAAGATAATTATCACGTAACAAGAAACCAAAATCTTGATTTTTTAAAATTTCTTGTACAAAGTCATTGTTCCCAGTTAAAACTTTCCAATTAAATACTTGACTTTCCTTTAGTCTGTCTTTCAACTCTTGAGGCTTGTTAGTAATAAATGTAAACATACAGTCGATTTCAACTTGAATTCTTTCGCATACTGATATTATTAAATCAATTTTTTGCCATTTTGAAAGACCTCCGACATATACGAACCTAACTTTTTCGTAACGCTCATCATTTCTCTTAATACACCTATGCGTGAGACAAGGTATAACATTTATTTCCTTTTTTATGTAATATCTTCGTCTAAGTTCTCTTTTCATATTCTCAGAAACACATTGAATACGATCTGATAAAATTGCGGCAAGAAACTCGGCAACAAATAATATCCCATATTTAAAAATATTCTTATTCCTCGAAAAGGATTCCTCTGCGGCTAGTCCTCTGAAATCATACAATATGCTTTTTGATTCAAGTTTACATACTAAAAACAATTTGAAAAAGTTGATAATATCTCTGAAATAAACAATATCACTTCTTTTGACTAATGTTTTCAATCCTTTGGTACCATAATATTTTTCCTCTTTTACATTGCCTTGTTTTATGCTCGCTTTTACCGAAATAGGAGTGGCAACAGTAACTTCGTAATATTTACTATAGAGAATAGCTAGACCATACATTTGAGACTCAATTACACCAAGGTGAATGTCTGTTGGAATAATAATCAATAATTTCAATTCCATTGAATTTCCCATACCAATTAAAAAATCTTTGTGGAGTAGTTTACTATCGACCATGTTATCCAAGTCTCCAACAAATCGATATATTAAACCGACTAACAGTCATCTTTCCTGAAATAATCATTCCCGATAAGGGTCCTGTACTTGAATTAAGCAAATGTGCTCTCCCAACCACAAGCCTACATCGATGACTTTTAATTGCAGAACATCTATCCTCCTAAACCAAATCATTCATTACTGGCTCCAAGTGATTATTGTCTTTAGTATTTTTTGCGACTTGGTTGCGTGAATTCTTTTCGTTGGTAAAGCCTCTCCATATCCAATACCAAAATAGCCATCGGATATGACCGCATCATGAGCCCCTATCAACTCCATACTCAACCACAATCCAGAACTGTGAATCAATTTACAATAAACAACATCATCAGACTCTTCTATTACTGATATTATAACCTCTGGATCGAGATTAAAATTAATCATATGTAACGATTTTGAATTAAAATCATCTTCAATTACAAGACTGTTCAAGGATAAAACAAATCGTCTGATGTGCGACTTGTCATAACCTTGATGGCTCCCTATGATCGATCTATCCGGCATAAGCTTTAGTTTAGGGCTTGAGTGCTCAGGTAGTCTAAATAAACCGCTTAATCCTTCTGTCCACCTATCTTGCTCCTTGTCTACCACGTAAATAGTATTGTGCGATGCTGTGGCGCGGAAAAGATTTCGTAGTTCAGGGTTTGAAGTGTAGGTAGGACAACCTCCATCAACGAATATGTCTTTCCCATCAATATTGAGCTCAAACGATAGCTTATCGTTATGACCATGGCCACCTCTGCCCCCATGACCATTCGGTCCGCAAGTTACTGCAAGATAAGCCTTTGCATTTTTAGCAACTGCAATACCTGCTTTTTGAAAAACAAAAAATCGCCCACACAGATCGTAACTAGTTGGAATTGCGTACATTAAACCATTCAAGTCCCCGGCTATTAATTTCGCTTCTAACTGGTCTAATGGCCCAAATTCATTAGCGTTTTTCTGTCCAATAAGTTCCCTAATAAGTGCAATTACATGGCGGTGATCTCGAACCTCACACTTGGCCCGTGGAACAAGCTTGTGTACGCGACCCGAGTCGTTGTCTCCGAACTGAGGAACAATTCCATTCGGCTTAGTAAGAATAGCAAGAAGTTCTGCCATTCTCCCTAGACGAAAAAAAAACTCTTCGGGAAGAATAGACCCATTTTGTCCTAGGTTTAAGTGATTTCTTTTAAGATTTCGCAGCTTTGGATTGACTCGGTGCTCATGCCTATTTACCTTCGCGAGTCGCACTCTGCGTTCAGTAGGCAAGCGTTGAGCCAAAGAAGTGCAGGAAGCAAAAAGCTCGGCAACCAATCTGTGATAATTGGTTGAAGCCTCATGTGCATACCCATCTTCATATACTTCCCTATCCATCTCCGAAACCAACTCCTGAAGGCCAAATAATAGCCAACGATCCGACTCGGGAAAATCAGGAAAAGCTGAACCAATGTAAATCAGCCCAGCGATATTTGAAAGATAATGGTTCCCAGTATTCTCAAAAGAATATTCCAGGTTATTTTCAATGTGATGTCCATGTTGATAAATACTTTTAATAATTGCCGTTAACGCTCTGGGGTATTGAGCGGCAATAGGTTCAATCAGACGTATGCCCCAAATCCAGTTGATTACCCTCAAGGCAACGTCCATTGTACATTGCCAATTAACCCCCAAATAAGTTGGATTTTGATGGATCCAATCTAGCGTTTGGAGCAAAAACTCTATCCCTCCTAGTTTTAAATCCCCACATACCAACGGATTGAAATGCTGAAATCGAGACAACTCCCTGGGGAATTTGATATCTGGACCTGGCGCAAATTGATTCAATGAAATATCAAGATAAAATTGATTTGGATTCCACTCATAACCAGACTTAAAATCACAATGCCAATTTATAAGTTTGTATGCTTT
>MFRH01000007.1:32171-35584 GCA_001783275.1 Candidatus Margulisbacteria bacterium GWF2_35_9 | reverse complement strand
TTTAGCGGGAGATCACAAGCCCAAGAAAGAGCCGAATCATTGTCGTTTTGATTCGTCTTGTTTACAGATATTGGTTCTCGAGTGAAGATAGGTAAGACATGACAAAATACCTCGAAAGTACTTCGCTCCTCTGACAGATTCTTCCATAACTCATTATTAACCCATGGTAACCAAGCCTCAGCACCGGGCGGACTAGCCAAATTCGCCCATACTGATTTACTAAAATTATGCTCCAAAGACTCTAGCCTGCAATTCATCCATGGCATTGATTGTCGCCTTGCTTTATGATAAAATATCTTTCGAGATATTCGTCTAATTGCCCTACGAGGAAACAACACACAGAACCGCCATACTTCCAGGTAATGGAAATGTAGTAAAGATATTTTCATCAACCTGTTGTCATATCAAAATGTCGTTGTACGCAGTACAATTTTCTGTCGAATTACGGCAATCATGAAGAAGAAAAATATCATGGTTGGAATGGTCAATAAAAAAGTATTAGTTAAACCAGGAACAATAAATGGAGTTAAAGTAACAAAACCTAAGGAATAACAATACTTTCTAATGATTCGAATCATCAAACAAAAACCAATTAGACCTGAGGTCACAATCAGCCTAAAAATATCATTATGATAATATTGTGTTCCGGAGTCAAATGGATACATATTTGATAAACTGAATCCAGAGCCAAAAAGAGGAGAGAATAAAAAACGATCAAATGCAGGTTGGAAACCAATAAGTGGTCTAAAAGTGTCACTAGCAATATTAATCGATGACCCTCCTAATCTAAATAAGGCGGTAACCCTTTCATAATTAGACTTAATAGCCTCAATGTTTAGATACTCGGATAGAGCAAAATAAGCTATAACTATGATTATAATAAATGGGAATAGTGCTTTGAACTTTGATAAATTAAAACGCCCCATCAATATACGATAATTAGCGATAGCTAATACAGCAGAAAGAATGAAACCACCTCGCGCGGCCAATAATAAAGCTACTAAAAGAGGTAGTAATATAATACCCCAAGCGACAAGATGCGACGAAACTAAAAGTAACTTATGTCGCGCCGATAAATAAATGAATAAAGTGATAATTTGCAGTTGAAGTATCGAAGTATTGGGATTCCCAAACAATCCCCTCGGTCTATTAAGTTCAAGAAATTCTTCGACAGAATAAACTCCAAACTTATCCAAACCATGCGTAACCATGGGTGGATAATATAAATCAATTATAAAAGAAGGAAGGAGTGACTTAAAAACGATAAATAGCAAATTTAACAACACCGATATGTAAAAAATCCAAACCAACCATTTCAAGTTAAAATTTGCAGAACGTTGACCAAGTCCAAAAGCTAACACAATGAGAAAATAAATAAGTACGCTTCGAATTGTTTCACTATAAGACAAGACCGGATGATTTAATGCAAGCCAAATCTCTCCGAGCAAAGCACAAAGAATAATACCGAATATCAGCAGAGAGAATCGAATAAAGTCTTGGGTGTGCTGTCGATCAACTAAAGATTGCCCTTGATGATTTAGCGCAGGTAGTAATCCCAAAACCAATATGAAGTATGATATCTTGAACGGAAAAGTACCTAAATGAAACATCGGTAATAGAAGTTGATCAACAACAACAAAAAGACCCAGATGAGTGTAAGTCAACACGAACAGGACAGGCTTAGTCCGAGAAACTTGCATTAAACCTTGACCGGTTTGTTTCATTGTTGTTTATTTGATTCTGCCGTATTGCATGCTCAACACGAAAGCTAATCGTTGTTGCCTGCAGTTGTTGTTCCAGGGAAATTGGCCAATGGCTGCCATTCATAATACAATATGCCAATGCCTCAAGTTCCTGCAATTGCCCCTTTTGCATTGTTCTTGACGTCCATCCATTCTGCCTGCTGCCAGCAATAGTCAATGAGCGGTAGTCGTCCATTGAGAGAACCTTACCGTCCGCATAAATATCCATTCTCTCTTTGGGATGTGTTTTATCACCCATCGCAGTATAAGTCAGTGTACAAACAGACCCATCATTGTAACTTATCGTGGCCACAAAATTATCATTTCGAGTCCATTGCTTTCCGGATGGCACAATAGAAACTGCATCAATCGAGTTGACTTCAGCATCCGTCAAGAAATTAAACAAATCATAAATATGGCAAGCTTCTCCAATATTACGCCCACCTCCTTCCTCACCTTGCACCCAAACATCCAGTGGTATGTATCCTGCATTCATCCGGTAGTTAATGATCAGTGGTGTTGTCCGATTAGCTAATACATCATTGGCACGCTGCATGGCAGGAGAAAACCGGCGATTGAAGCCGGTCATTATTACGGGTGTTTTAGTATGATTTATATAAAAGTTTGAAATCGTTTGTAATTCTTTCTCATTCATTGCAAGAGGCTTTTCAACAAAAACGTGTTTGCCCGCTTCAAGCGCTTTCAATGCCATATTGGCATGTATATTATGTCGCGTAGCAATAATCACCAAGTCAACCGCTGGGTCATTTAAAATTTGCTCATAATCTGTAGTGGCGTACGAAGCACCATACTGAGCCGCTACAGCTTTTGCATTCGATCCTGTTCTGCTCATCACCGCATGAAGTTGAAAGCGGTTTCCCATTGCTTTCATGTTTGGGAGATGCATAGATTGTGCGAAACCACCTGCACCAGCCAGTGCAACCCGAATGGCACCCGGTTTTGCTTTGTTAGAAACCAATGCTATCTTCCTCTCTATTGCTTCTTTGCGCACAGGATATGCAAGCAAAACGAGCAATGGTTTTTGTCCTTCCCCTGTTAATATCTCATACGCTGCGGAGGCCTCGTCGATGGCATAGGGTTTACTGTATAGATTAACTAAGGATAGCCTGCCGCTGGCTAGTAGCCGCAGGTATTCCTCCATATTACGATTTTCAGTCCAGCGGACATAGGGTAAGGGATAATCCTGTCCACCCTCCTCATAAATAGGATCATAGCGGCCTGGCCCATACGAAGTAGAAATAAGGAAATCTAATTCCTTTTTATAGAAATCTTCTCGGTTCAGATTTAATCCGACATTGCCCACCAGCACCAAGCGACCCTTCTTGCGGCAGGCTTTCATCGCTTCGGAAATAATTTGATCGGTTTTCGACGCGGCTGTAATAATTACCGCATCCGCACCGAATCCATCCGTCATTTTGTGAACAAGTTCAATATAATCTTCCCTCGATGGATCCGTACCTGCATCCATACCATTTTCGAGTGCTAGCTTGATACGTTCCGGATCAATATCAATACCAATCACTCTACAACCATTTGCTCGCAACATTTGTGCAGTGATTTGTCCTAATATGCCTAAGCCAACCACCACAATTGTCTCACCCATAGTAGGTAAAGCCCGCCTTACCCCCTGTAACGCAATGGCGCCCAAAG
>MFRH01000007.1:0-32158 GCA_001783275.1 Candidatus Margulisbacteria bacterium GWF2_35_9 | reverse complement strand
CAACTCAGTAGATAAACCCTGCGGTATTTTCACAGCAAGATTCACCGGAACATCAATCACCTCGGCATGATTAGCAATCCCTGCACCAGCGCAGGCGACCCAATCGCCTATCTGAAAACCAATCACTTCGTCACCTAGGGCAACCACCTGACCTGCGGCGGAGTACCCGGTTGGACTCGCGGTGCCTAATCTACCGATCACAAAATCAACAGTTCGCCGGATACCTTGATCCCAAACCATCTGCAGCGCCTGTCTCACTTTTTTCGGTTGCTTCAGAGCATGGCTATAAAGTGATTGCCCAGAACCCTTAATGCCCGCCATCTCCGTACCCACACTGACACAGGAATGGGTCACCTGAACAAGAATGCATTTTTTACTTACCTCCGGCGAAGGAACATTTTCAACAATTACTTTACCGTTTTTTATGAGAATTTGTTTCATCGGCATCCGATAATGTAAATTGAAGTATAAGTTATCTTGGTAGTCAAGCCAAACGCTTCAAAACAAAAGAATTAGGGGCTTTTGGTTGATTAAGCATGATTTAAACAAGCTTAATCAAAATAGAGATTACTACTTTGCTTTTTTGCCAAGGTTTCCAAAGAAGCAACCACATGTGCAAGGTCTGCCTGTGAGAGACGACCGTGACACGGCAGATTAACCACCCGTGCAGCCACCTTCTCTGCAGCCGGATATTTCCCGGGAAAGTAATTGAATAAGCGTGATCTTGGAACAGGCGAAAGGGGGCCATTAAACCACTGCCCCAACTCGATGCCTTTAGCACTAAAAAAGGTTTGGCAAAACTGCCTGTTGGCCACTAAAAATGAAACCCGGGGGGCAACAGCGATTTCATTTGCATTGGGTACACCAGGTGTTGGTATATCCAATCGGTGAAGTGTTGCTCTAATAATATTTGCATTGGAAACACAGTCTGCTGCAATAAGTTTAAGGTTTTCCCATTGTAAAACTGCCAACGCTAATTGTGCTCTTCCCATCTTGACCATAAACCGAGGTGAGATATGACCATCGAATTCCGCCTTGGGGGTAGAACTGCGAAAAACATGACTCTTAAAGCCAGCAGCCATAATGTATTTCCCAAGCAAGTTAGAAAATACAGCCTGAGAACACCACGCAGAAATGACGGTCTGCAAGAGATCGCGCAATGATGACAGTGCGCCTGCCTCTGGAAGGCTTTTATAAAGCATTTTAACATCCTGCTCCAGTTTTGGATTGTTAACCAAGAGAATGCCACCCCAGCCCGATGACAATGTTTTTGATAACTCCATAGAAAAGATCGCAGCGTCACCAAATGTCCCGGTATAAAGCCCATTTATTTGGGATCCCAACGCAAGGGCACAATCTTCAATCACGACTATTCCCCGTCCTTTCAAGGCAGCAACAATCTGTTGAATAGGTGCAGGCTTTCCTAATGTATGTTGCACCACGACAGCTTTAGTTTTTGGGGTGAGGGCGGCTATGACATCGGCCGTTTCGACATTTAGGGTGTCCGGATTGATATCCATATAAATAGGTTTGGCGCCCGATGCTATTACCCCAATGGGCACTGCCAAACAAGTGTAGGCTGATAAAAGAACCTCATCGCCCGGACCTATCCCGGTTGCTTTCAGGCATGCGGCCAAGCTGGAACGGGCACTACCGAATGCGAAAACAGCTCCATCGCTGAAGTGCTCATTGACAGCTTGCGCTAAGCGTACCCGACTCTTATCGGGCGTTTCAAACAAGCCTGCACTCCAACACCATAGAGCATGTAATCCTCTTTTAACACTGATGGATCCGTAGAAAAGTGAAATGTGTCGTTTTAACATTTGAAACAGCTCTATATTAACGCGGTAAGGCATTCATGAATATCTCTGACATACGCAAGTTTGTTCGTTTTACACTAAAGAGGTTTTCTACTCTGGCCCGACCCGCTTTTCCCATTTTTAGTCTAAGCTCTGAATCTGCTACTAAGCGCAATATAGAATCGATAAAAAGCTTACGGTCAACAGTGCCGGTTGAATCCAAAGGTATTAAAAATCCATTTTCTCCATCCACAATTGCTTCCGGTACGCCTCCACCCGCACCGCCAATCACTGGTAATCTCGCAGCCATAGCTTCCTTAATAGCAATTCCCATGCAAGCTCGCTGATCAAATGAAGGAGCAACTAAAACATCTGCTGCACTATATAAAAAGCGCTGTTTGGCGAAAGACACATCCTGCATCACGATAATTTTTTCTGGAAATTTGTTCGCAAGTGCTGTAGCTTGCTCTGACAAATCACCTTTCGCACCTGCAAGAAGTAGGCGCAAATTGGTACTCTTCTCAAATAGTGTTTTCGCTGAGGATAGAATAACATCCAAACCCATTTCGACCAGAAAACGTCCCATAAATAAGAGGACAACCTCATCTGGTTTAATATTATTCTCTTCTCTGAAACGCTGGCGGTCTTCAGGCGAAGTAACGTTACCGAGATCAACCCCATAATATACCGGCTCTATTGTCCGATTTATACCAAGGTTAGAGAAACTGCTTGCACAATGATAGCTAGTAGCGACGACAGCTTGAGGAACCGAAATAACTTTACCAATGATACTGCGATTTCGATTCATAAACGATGAAGAACCGTAAACTTCTCCGAAAACCGTGAGAACAATACTTCGTTTATTCCTCCATAAATTACTTAACGGCAGCACCATCAAGTTAGTACTGTGGTAAATACTCACCACATTACTCTTATGTTTTTTTGCAATTTCGTTTACCAATATCGTAGCGATCATCTCTTTAATTAGCCGTGAAAATCCGATTCCACGGTAACCAAGATCCTTAACAACACGTGCAATCAATAACCATTGTTTTGGATTTGCAAGAATCCTGAAGTTTTTCTTTAAATCAAACCGGTAAATTGGTATCTCATTGACCAGTTCCAGCCTATTTCCCTTGTCAAATGAAATCACGGCAATGTCACTCGCACTATGGTCAACTAAACTTGGAATTAATGACACCAAGTGAGTGGCTATTCCGCCAAAAGGTGGTGGATATTGGCCTACAAAAAGTATTCGAAGATTGTGGCACGAAAACTGTGATGTTGTATCCATAGTATTAGCGATTTGCATCAATATTGATGGACTGTTTTTCAAAGAGAAAGGGCACTGTTCGTTCGGATGTTGAGCCAATGCCATAGCCAACGGCTACTTCTTTTCCGAGTTCAAAGCCGACATAGCCAATGGCAATGTTGAATTTAAGGCCGCTGGCTTTTCGCCTAACGAACACGCTGTGTTTATGTTTCGGATTACATATGGATTCAAGTCTAGATGAGCGCATTCTGATTGAGTGAACCAGCCGTGATCCAAAGCTTGGCTATCTGTTTTAATAATTGTATTGGTTGGAATGACGAACTTAAATAAAGTGGTCACATCATGGTATTTCATTTCTGCTGTCGAGACAAACAAATCGAAGGTTCCCAACTCGACCAACTCCGATGCCACGCGCAAATCACATTCCTCTTTAAGCTTTCGATATGCCGCTTGTAACCGTGATTCCCCGAAATGAACACGACCACCCGGGAACCACCACTGCCCCTTGAAGGGCTGGTTCGCATTGAACATCAAGAGAGTCTTCCCGGCTTCATTCAGAATCCATATATCTGAACAAATGCGCGGAAAAATTCGGATTATCTGGTTGTATTGATCTTTATCTATAAACATAAGGGATTTGATACAAACAATTGTTCGCTGACAATGATTAAAGATGTTATGAGAATGCTTGTTAGGTATATAATTGTTATTCGGAAAGAAGATAGATACTTCGTATATTTAATGCACATTCGCAGCGGCGGAATGAAGTGTGGCACTTCCCACCCGATTAATCTCATCATCTGTGAGATTTGGGCTAATCGGTAAGTTGATTAAATGATTCCAAGCCTCGATACTAACCGGAAAATCATTCCGACGATAGCCGAAGCGCTCAACATAATAGGGCTGAATATGCACGGGTGGGAAACTCAAACGGGTCTCAATGCCCAACAATTCTAAGTCACGTACAACCGCATCTCGATTGACCGAAGGATGAAATTCCGGCGCATACATATACCAAGCATGATTATCAACGTATGGGGGTATTTTCGGCAGGGATAAAAGATTTGAATCTGAAAAAAACCTATTATATTTCATAGCTACTAGTCGCTTTCCGGTAAGTCGCGTTTCCAAGCTTGCCAGTTGAACGAGACCGATAGCTGCCTGCATTTCCGTCATACGATAATTATAACCTAAATGAGTATGGTTATAGCGGCCCTCCTGACCTTGATTGCGCAGGATTCGTAGCTCTTTTGCCAATTGATCGTTATTTGTTGTAATCATGCCACCTTCACCGGTCGTTATATTCTTATTGCCGAAAAAACTGAATGAATGAACCATGGCCTGGGTACCAACTTGTTTACCACGATAAATTGCGCCAAGGCTCTCTGCACTATCAGCAATTAAGGCAATACCACGTTCTGCGGCGAATTGCACAATCGGATCGTAATCAATGGGTAAACCATTCATATCCACTGTGATAATTGCTTTAGTTCTTTCTGTTACAATTTTATCAAGATCTTCAACCCGTACATTATACGTAGTTGGATCACATTCGCAAAGTCTCAGATTTGCACCCTGATAAAGTACAACATTTGCTGTGGAGATATAAGTCAGAGTTGGTACTACCACCTCGTCACCAGGTCCGATACCGAGTGCAGCGAGTGTAGAATGCAATGTGACAGTTCCATTGAACATAGCTATAGCGTTTCGAGCGCCGACGTACTCAGCAAAAGCATGCTCAAATTCAGCCACTTTTGAGCCCATGGTGATCCATCCGGACTTTACCACTTGATAAACTGCTTCGGCTTCGGCATCCGTAAAAACGGCTGTTGCAACAGGTATTTTGTTCAGCATAATTTCTTTACTTAAATATTTAAGGGTGCCTTTGCGTACCATGCCCAGCAATGGCGAAGCCCTTCGTCGAGGCTCACCTTAGGCTGGTAGCCTAACGAGCGAAGTTTGGTGATGTCGGGACTGCGACGAGACGTGCCACCAGACAGTAATTCTTGCGTCACAAGATCAAGCTTAACACCGGCGATTCGTCCGATCCGCTCTGCGACATCGGTGATCTCAACCTCCTCATCCACGCCCAAGTGATAGATATTCGCATCATCACCTCCCTCAGCAGCAATGATGATTCCTTCAACCGCATCATCGATATAACAAAATGCCCGAGTCTCCTTTCCGGAGCCCTGTATAGGGAACTTCAAGCGACCATCAACCGCTTGATGAAGCCCCTCACGCACGCGGCGCATGAACTCCGGTACCACGTGCTCCCAGCCCATATCGGGGCCATAGACATTATGAGGCCTAAAAATAATTCGTTTGGCGTCTTTTTCCGTGAGATAATGAAGGGTTAGTAACTCGGTTATGATCTTTCCACCACTGTAAGAAAAACGTGGATTGCTGACATCAGGGATAATAATGCGCTCGTTTTCCTTTGTCGGCACGTGGGATGGCTCTTGGTACACCTCGGATGATGACGCCACGATATATCGCTGAATACCATACTTCTTAACCGCATCCATGGTAGTTAGCGCTCCTCGCACACCGACATCCAGAACCAATCCTGGTTGCTCATAAAAATGACGAGTGCCATTCACGAAGGCCAAGTGAAAAACCCAGTCCATCCCAGATGTCGCACGATAAACTGCCTCCTGGTCCCGAATATCGCCTTCCACAAACTCAATATCATAGTGAACACTTTCAAGACGCCTAGGATGGCCACGGGAGTTATTATCAAACACTCTGACCTGATACCCTCGATGTACAAGGCCAATCGCCAATGCAGCACCAAGAAATCCATTGCCACCTGTAATCAATACTTTTTCTTTCATTGTAGATCTTTTGGTTTTAAATGCTTCTATAAACAAGCCCAGATAATCTGTCCATGTCGGTTTTGCTATAAAGATGCCAACCGTCCATCAGCACTAACGGCTTTTTAGCTTTTTCTATCAGATAATGCATATCTAAATCCTGATAGACCGTGTGGTTTAGCATAATGATGACCGCATCAGCATGGGCGAAGCCATTTTCAATCGTCGTTACTTCAACCCCAAGGGCTTTAATTTCTTCACGAGACACAAGCGGATCATGAGCAATTACACGAGAACCTTTCTGCTTCAGATAATTGACTAAGTCAATTGTTGGGGAGTCACGCATATCCGAAGTCTCCGGTTGGCCTTTGAAAGCGAATCCAAGAACCAGAATGGTTGAATCCTTCAGCGGCTTTCCCAGTTTCTCTAATTCGACTTCCACCTTTTGCACCGCGTGAAGTGGCATAAATTCGTTGATTTGACGGCCTAAGATAAATAACTCCGGGTCAATTCCTGCTTGCCGACATACGCTGGCCAATATGTATGGGTCCTTGGAAAGGCAGGCACCTCCAACTCCAGGACTCGGGACTGGAATTCTGTTTCGGTTATAGCCTTGGTTTGCAGCCCGGACGATGGGTGTCATATCAAGACCAAGGTTTGCGCACAAAAGAGCCATTTGATTTGAGTAGGCGAACATCAAGTCCCGATAAGTATTATCAAGGATTTTCAGCATCTCTGATGCTTCGATTGAACCCACATCGATAACTGTTTGCGTTGTATTGCGAAACAGATTTGCTGCCCGTTCAGTACTACTTTTGTTATAACCGCCTACTATTTGCGGGAGTTCACGCAGTTCCGTAAGTGCTTTCCCCTCAATGGTTCTTTCCGGGCAGAAAGCTAGGTCAAAGCCCTTTCCCGCAACGAGACCGCTTATAGACTCGAGCGCTGGTAGTACAACATTTCGGGTCACGCCTATAGGAACTGTGGAGCGGAGTATCACAAGGTCACCGGCGCGTAGGACTGCTGCTACTTCCTTGGTTGCGTTGCGCACATAGTCAAGATTAGGCTCCAGTGATGGCCGCATGATCGGAGTGCCGACGGTGATGATATAAATGGTCGCACATGGTTCTTTCAGGCCAACTAAATATGTTGGAGGAAATGGTAAATGAGCATTTGCAGAAAGCATTTCAACCAAGCCTTTTTCAAAAAAAGGAGGTTTGCCAACATTCAAATTATTGATGAGGATTTCGTCTCGGTCGATCCCGGTTACTTTAATCCCGACATCAGCGAAAATTGTAGCCAAGGTCAATCCTACATATCCTAAACCCAAAATGCATACATTAGTCTCTTGATTGTCTTCATATTTCATTTTTTCTATCAGTTAAATGGTTGTTTTAAGGTATATGTAATTTTTCGAAAATGTTTTTCCATCTTTTACTCAAGGCGTCCGACAATGCTGGTTGAAATCCAATAGAAAGAAATATTTTAAGCGCACCGATGCGATGATCATCTGTAGTAACCCAGATATTTTCATAACCCGCCTGAATAAGTCTTTGAGTGGCACTCCTTGCGCAGATATTAGCAAGACCAAGTTTTCGATGTTCGGGGTCAGTTGCCAGCCAGTCAATTCGACCACCAAACGGATGAAGCTGAGATGCTAGATGGCGTGCCATCATAGTTGCCACAAGCTGCTTTGTCTGTTCGTATTCAACGACAAAACACCCATTCGGTAAGCAAATTGATATGGCTTGTTTGATTTTAATAGGACTAAACGAAAAACCCGCCCGATTTAACAGTCTTCTTAGCGGCTCTTCGTCTTCAGAATTATAAACTCTGAGACGATAACCTTCTGGTGTTAAGGGTATTATTATATTATTTTGTTTCTTGGGCAGGTATAATTCTAATTGTGGCTTACGCTCGATCTCCAGCCAAATTGGATAGGAGATTCTTAACCTAATTTTTTTTGTCAGGTGGACTAACATGGTGATCCATTTACAACTTTTGACAGAATGGATTTGAAATCAGCTTCAGGATAATCCCAGTCTTTTATTACCCTTGACGCAAGCTCTTTAGATTTAACAGGGTTATTAAGCAATTCCTTTATAAATGGCACCAATTCATCTAATTGATGTAAAACTGGACAATCCTCAAATCCGATAAATTTTTTATTAGAATCAAGCAGTAATTCCAAATGTCGAAACTTCATTACCTTACTTTTATCAACAAAAACACAAATTGAAGGAACACCCAAATATGCGGCATCAAATGATAGGGAGGTAAGAGCTGACATTACGACTAAATTTACCTCGCCCAATTGTTCAACGTATTCTGTTAGTTCTACCTGCATGTCACGAACTTCCGTTGAGAATTTTTTGCTTAACCCCAAACAGCTTGATTGAGGCCATTGTAACTGTAAGTTTGTATAGTTCCCATAGCGACTAATAAATTCCGACCTTTCAATTTCATCTGCTACTACAGGCCTAATAACTAATCTTACGTTGTCCAAAATATTATTGTTAATTGCTTTCAATAATTCGTCAATTATTGCATATTGAGCATATCTATAGAAACTTTTAGTAGAAACTCCAGCATACATAATCACCCTTTGCATCTTTGATAAAATGACAGGTTTTTTCTCTAAAATATTTGTTTTAATTAAATCAATATGACGAAACCAAGAAGACCCAAGATTAAAGATGCGTTGCTGAGGCAAATTATGAAAGCTGGTAGCAAAATTCCTCTCTGCTTGCCCTTGTGAGCAGATAGCATCAAAGTCAGACATCAAATAACCACAAAAATATAGTTGATCAGTTGTGTAAGGCACTAAAACTGACCGCCATTTCTTTTTTCTACCATTCCAGGCTAGCATTCGATCCTGAATACCCCAGGATGCAGACTGAACAAGTGTTACGTATTTATAGTCTTGAATCAGTCTCTCAAGTTGAGTGACAACAAAAATTGATGGACCGATTAGTCGATCTATGATTTTCCATGCTTTTGACCATATTCCAATAATACTTAAAAGTCTAAGGAGGAATTGTTTTGTTACTGGGAGCGTTACATCATTCCCGTCAGGTTTGGTAATTAAACGGCTTACTGATAAAAAATATGCCATCCCCTTATTTCGAAAACGTTGCCAGTAACCTTGCATACGCATAATCTCAGAGATTCCCAAAAGTTTGCCGTATGGTTGCTTAAATTTTTTGGGTACAGACCAATGCAGGAAATGTATTGATTCACCTCCAAATTCTTCCTGAAAATCGGAATCGTGAGCAAATGGGCTAACAATTAATATGTCGGCTTGCTCGCGCAATAAATTTATTATATGCGGCCCCAGCAAAACACGATTTATCCGTTGAAACGGGACTGAAAGAATAACTAAACGCTCTTTTGAAAGCATAATAGACTTTAAATTTCTTTTTAAATAGATGTTTTCAAAATTACTGTTAATTCAACGAAAGTTAATTAGGATATAAACCCTTTCCCTACTAAAATATACTCCCCTTTTCTATCCGTGCTGTTCTTGTGTGGAGTCAAATAGAAGTCACTCCATTTTTCAGCTAATTCCAAGCTGGTCTTTTGATTTATATCATCGCCGATTGCATCAGGAATAATATTTTGAGTGAGTTCCCATTCCCAATGTTCATTTCGCTTCCAAATTTGTTTGTTCCTATGTTTGTCAATGATGAAATGAAAACTGTTTTCTGTCATTCCAATCCAATCTAAAAAAAGATTTAAATTATTGGGCTTAATAGTTGAGAATTGTTTTACTAATTTGATACCCTGTTCCCTGGTCATTCTTCTGAGCCTTATTTCTCGACTGGCATGATCTGTAATCTTTCCATATCCATGCTTTAAGTATTTAATATAATCATGTACATCAGAATAATTGTAACAGTCTACATCGTTATATGTATCGAATGTGCGGGTTTGCTCGTGTGTTTCATAATTATATAATTTAATCATTTTCTCATGCTGCGCCTTGGTATCCCACCGTATAAAATTACTAAGATAAATTCCTCTTACACCAATCCTTTCAATTTCTTTATCATCAGGATATTTAAATTGAACAATATCCTGTTCGTTAATTTCATCAAATTCATCAATTAAGTCTTCAGCTTCATACCCCATCAAGTCATGTTCTTTGCGGTATTTCCTTGTCATTTCAACTTCATCCAAATGTGAAAACATGCCAACTTGGTCAATACCTTGGTGAGCCCCCCATATGATAAGTGGTATCTTAAATTTAACCGCCATTTGCACCGGAAAAACCGTTTGCCCAGCAAGACAATGCCAGTAAATACTTCCAGATTTTCGTAAACTGGCCCTTGTGATCTTTTTTACTGTCTCGGGATTTACAGTCAGTGTCATTATATCACAGTCAAATAATATCCTGAGATTTGCGAGGTTTCGAATACCTACATCTGTATTGTACTGCTTATTATACGTTACCAGGAGAGGGTTCAAGCCATATAACTTCTTGACGGTATGAACAATAAAATAAGAATCACGGGCACCACTAACTGGAATGATACAATCATAATTATTTCCTGAGAGGTTTTTATAATTGTCAAGTATACTTTTTAGTTTTCTACCCCTTGGTTCCCAGTCTAACTGATCCTTTTCTTCATGTACTCGGCAACCACTGCATATACCATCATTGTCAAAAATAATATTCAATGGATGATTTTCGGGATATAAACAACGCTTACAATATTTCATATAACTTCTTTTTCAATTCTCATAAACAACATTTCTTCCAATACACTATCTGCCTTTTTGGATAGGCGGAAGTCTTCGTTAATGTTATTTTCCTTATAGTTAGCATAGGTTTCCAATCTTACATTAATACTTTTCAATATACTGGCTTTGGTTACATTGACACTGTGTTCTGTGAAATGGAAGAAATTACCAGCACATGCTGCCGAAACGGATGTATTTTGGAAAAGATCAATCATATCTTTCGCATTCTTTGCTCCTCCACAACCTATTACAGGAATGGTAACTTTTTCACAAACTGAATTAATGAGTTCAATATCATATCCTGAATACATTCCATCCCTATCAACAGAATTGATCAGTATTTCTCCGGCACCAGCTTCTTCAGCCTTACTGGCCATTTCAGCAGGAGAGATCTTTAAATTAGTCTTTTTAATATAATCATAGACACAATAGCCATTGCCCACTTTAACACCATCGATAGAAACTACCACACATTGGTTCCCAAATATATGTGCGGCTTCCGAAATAAGATCGGTATTAAATATTGCAGATTGGTTCAAGGATAATTTATCAGCACCGCAGTGCATGAGTTCCCGGATATGTCTTACTTCCGTTATTCCTCCACCTACTGATAAAGGAACATAACATTTCAATGATGCTTTTTTAATCATTGAATAATCAGGAGAAATCTGCTTGCAGGTTGCTGAAATATCAAGCAAAATAATCTCATCGATACCCCATTGATTCAGATATTCAACTGCAATGGCCGGTTTACCCACAGGCAAATATTTGTTAAATCCAATGCTTTGAACAACGATACCATCTTTTACCAATAAAGTGGCTGCAATTCTTTTTTTTAACACGATTATATTGAATTAAAAAAGCTTCGAAAAAGTTTAAGCCCGTTGGTCTGGCTTTTCTCCGGATGGAACTGTACTCCAAATATATTGTCCTGCTGCACTGCAGCCGTAATTTTTACTCCATAGTCGCACCATGCCGATACATATTCCTCATTGCAATGAAAATAATAACTGTGGTCGAAGTAAAAATTACAGTTTTCATCATTGCGACTAAAAATTGGTTCGTTGTGTTCAATTGTTACATTGTTCCAACCAACATGTGGAACAGCAAAATTTTTTGGTAAATCTAATTTTTTTACCATTCCATGTATCCAATTCAATCCTTGGTGTATACCGTTCTCTTCAGAAAATTCTGCCATCATCTGCATGCCGACACAAATCCCAAGGATTGGTTTTTTGTTTTCCAGCACCTGTTCCCCAAGTATTGTATCAAGGTGACTGTCTTTGAGATTTTTCATGCATTCATCAAAAGCTCCGACCCCGGGAAGTATGAGCACATCTGCTTCTTTTATCGTTTGTTCATTATCAGATATTTTGAGCTGCTTGTAGCCAAGGTGTTTGATAGCATTTGATACAGAATGAGTATTTCCAACTCCATAATCAATAATCACAATTTTAAGTTGCTTCATAGCCCTATTCCCACTTTGAATTTAGGCATCCACTTCCCATCTTTATTTTTTTCAAACAGATCCTTATTAACCGATTTATCTACTTGTTTCCAAAATTCCACAATAGTAATTCCAATATAATTACAAAAACTTAATATATATCTAGGAGAACAACATCCATCATAATCTCTCACTATTTCGATAGCTTCTTCGCGCGCAATTCTTGCTAACCTAATATCTTCGTTTGCATAATCAGTGATTCTTCCAAAACCATATTTATAATATTTTATCATTTGATTCAATCCTACCCAATCTTCATCTAATGAGGTGACTCCTTCCGAATCACCAATATCTTGAGGTGCTTCATTTCGTATTTCAAGTCCTCTGAGAGCAGAGTAAGTTCCATTATCTACTAGTGACCAGTTTTTCCAAAAATAGCCTAGAAAAGTTATCCGCAAATTGGCATCTACCATTTCCTTTTCTGAAGGATAACAATATTGAAGTATCTGTTTTTTTTTAATTTCTTTACTTAATAGCCAAGAAATATCGGCACCACCAAGGGTATTCATTTTACGAAGGTTATTGCCGTCACTTCCACTTTTTCCCATCACATACAGATCTCCTAGTTGCAAAGCAGCATTCTCTCCCCACCATATTAAAGGTATCTGGTAAGCTATTGCCAACCGAGGAACACTGCTAAACAAAGCAAACTCGGTAGATTTTGCCCAGTTAGTATACTCGAAAAATCCTTTGCGCATTAATTTTCTCCATATTTGTGGAGCAGGATTAACAGAAATACAATCAAATCCATGTCTGATCATATTAGAGACATTTTCTACGCCCCTAGGCGTAATCTGCTCAGGCGGATATGATAAGTTAACCAATAAAGGATTCATCCTTAGAACTTCTTTAACATAAATAGCTTGTCGGAGACTGTCTTTCCCCCCACTTACTCCTATAATGCAATCATATCCGGAATGATTATTGGCTTTCCCAAAAGCTACTATTAAATCTAATTCATTTTTACGTTCCTCCCAATCAACTTCTTTCAAACTCTCATAATAAATACATGCAGGACAAATGCCATGCTGATCAAATTTTATGCCGGGTCTAGTATCTGGCTGCAAACATTTTTTACAATAGTTCATACAATTTGTTTTAATATTATCCCATATTCGATAATATCAATAAACTTACCATTTTTATAAATGGCATCTTTTCTAACGCCTTCTTTTATCATACCCAATTTATCAGCTAGCTTCTGCATTCCAATATTTTCTGCTGATGTTCCACAATATATCCTATGAAGATTTAACATCTTAAAACCGTGATTAATCAATAAACTGCCTGCTTCAAACATTATATTTTTACCCCAGTATCTTTTTTCTCCTAAAAGAAATGCAATTTCTGCGCTTTTATCTATCCAACTGATACATTGCAAACTAATATTTCCGATATGCTCATCAGTCTCTTTATGAATAATAGCAAATACAAGACATGAATTAGATAGATAAGATCCCTTCACAAACTCTTTCAGCTTTTCTACAGTCATTGGAAATCTACCATGTGAGCTGAAAGCTGTTATTTCCGGGTCATTAAGCCAAATAGCATAATTACCTTCAATATCTCTTTCATTCAAGATTCTAAGATAAATATGCTCACCGGCCAGAAAAATGTCTTTTTTTAATATCATAGAGTAATTTTTGAAAGCATTGTGATAAAGGTGTTTCTATTCGTAATCATACCAACATTTAAACCAACAATCGGATCATTTTTAGTCAGTCCATCTAAAAAACGCAAAACGGGTTTATTCATAATTGTCGCCTCAATCAAAACTGAAGAGAAAAACCCTATTACAGCATCTGCATAAAATAATGCTAAATTTATATCAACTTCTTCAGGAAGTATATAAAAAGTTTTATGCCTCTCAATGATTTTATTTAATTTGTCTCTATCCTGATTAGGATGCGCTTTAACTAAAATCTTCCATCCTTTCAGTTTAGTTGGATACTTTTTGAATAGTTCAACCAATACTGAAGTAGCTGACAACTCATCGAATCCAAATACTTCTTTCCCTTTAACATTCGAAAGCGGATCAGGGGCATACACTAAAATTTTTTGATTTATATGTTGTAATCCTACTTGTTTAAAAAAGGCTTCTCTATTTATTGTGGGTTTCCAATTTAATAACCAATCGTGATAAGGATTCCCGGAAATAACCAACCTGTCTTTATCAATACCTTCCTCAATAGCTAACTGTTTTGCCCGCTCGTCAATCACCCATACTTGATCCGGCAAAATCATTTTACCATCTAAATTTTTAAATCTTTTTGAAATAGAAGTCCAGTGGTCTATAAATGAATAGCAACGAATTCTATTTTTTAAAGCAATGTTAATGAATTGTTGCTCAATATTTGATGTATATGATGTGCCGGTAAATATCAGTTCGGGGTTAATAATTTTAATTAGTTCTTCAAAATTCTTATTTACAATTTTAACCGGAGTTTTAAAACTATGATAGAATGAATATCGCCTATCGGATACCGCAATTACGTTAGAAAGGTTATTTTCTTCTATCAGTGAAAGGCAAGGTTTCGCCCCTCCTGGGTCACTAAAAACAAATAATATTTTCCCTTTAAGCTTGGTTCTCAATCTATTTTAGCTCATTAATATTTTGAGCTACCTTATAAAAAGCAGCTATTACATCATTCAGATCTACCTTACTCATGCCTGGCCGCATATATTCAAGTGTAATAAGTTCCTCAAAGTGCAATTTCTCAACAATTGGGCAAATACCTTTACTGTAATCAACATGACCTTTATATTTTTCGCAATTAAATGAACAGTGTAAAGCTCTTTTCTGATATAAAGGTTGTAAATATAACGGTTTCACATAACCCGCACCTATAAGTGGAGTATCTTCCCTTAATATAGCAGATGGTATTTCTGCTTTAACTGCATTGATAAAAGTGTTACGATCAATTCCAGCTATATCTTTTTTGAACTTAAACGCCTGCTGGTAATAGACATGTTTACTCTCTTGTTCAACCACTGGCGGAATAAAGTAAGGTAATTTGGCAATTTCTTTTGATAAATACACAGCATTTTTTAAACGCTCTTCTATTAAGTTCGGAAGTTTTTTTAATTGTTCAATTCCAATTGCAGCTTCAATCTCCGTCATGCGGAAATTATAGCCATATGTATTGATTGCATCTTTTACTCCTTTAGGTTCAACAATATTTTCTCCATGATTCCTAATTAGATAACACCTTTCAGCCAAATTATCATTATTGGTAACTATTACTCCTCCCTCACCTGTATGTATATGCTTATGATAATTCAAGCTGAAAATTCCAATGTCTCCAATGGTCCCAACATATTTTCTTTTGTAGGTTGCCATCGGGGCTTGTGCACAATCTTCAATTACATATAGATTATGCTTTTTTGCTATAGCCATAATTTCATCCATACGCGCAGGATTCCCAAAAATATGGACTACCAGTATTGCCCTTGTTCTTGGAGTGATACTTTTTTCAATACTTTCAGGGTTTAATCCGAAATTATCATAGTCGACATCAGCAAATACAGGTACTGCACCATAAATGATAGGCGCAACGGCGCTTGCGCTCATGGAATATGGAGATACAATTACTTCGTCGCCTGGTTTAATTCCACAGGCGCCAATAGCTGTAAATAAGCCTGATGTATTAGAATTAACTGTAATGGCATATTTTGATAGGAAAATTTTTGCCCAATCTTTTTCAAATTTCTGAATAGTTGGTCCACCATAAAAATCTTTATGCCATGCTCCCAAAAATTGGGAAAGGTTTCCACTGTCCAGCACCTTCATTACAGCACGTTTTTCTTCTTTTCCAATATTGTTGTATGCAGGGAATAACTTCGTACGAATAGGAGTGCCACCTTTAATAGCAAGAATTGCCATATTAATTTTTTAAATAATTTATCATCTTTTTATTAAGACTTATTGATTGAAGGAAATTATCCTCTTGTTTCTTATTGCTCAATAATTGATAAGCTTTATCAATAACATGTTTCATATAATTGTTTAAACATTGCTCGCGGGTATATTGGTCTAGAATATTGAGTGGTTGAAGAAATCCCTCAGCTTTTTTTGCCTTATATATTACAATATTCTGTCCTGAGTCTTTTATGTGAATTTTATAATACTCAAAATACAATTCAAATTCGAAATGAGAAAAGCAAACATTGCTTAACCCAGTAACATTTATATTTGTATCTTTCCATTTGGCTTGTAATGACATGGTTGGATCGTTATCAAAATGGTCAAAAATTATGTTATGCTTTTTAATTTCTGTTAAACATATCTCAGAACCTGTAAGAAATTCAATTGTGTCAAAGGCGTGGCTGCAATTATTAATAAAACCTCTATGATATCGGATATTAATGTTAGTAAGAGCTTCGTTTTTTAATAAAGTTGATATAGTTTTTTTCAATTCAATGAATGCTGGTTGAAATCTTCTTATATAATTGATTAATATTTTGGATTTTCCCTTGGTATAAATGGTTTTTACATCGTTTAATTCATTTATTTTATCAGAAACAGGTTTCTCGCAAATAATTAACTGAACACCGGCACAAATCGACTGTTTAAGAAAACTGTAATGTGTATTAGTTGGGGTACAGATACTTACACAATCAAATGAATTCAGTTTTTTTTCGTCGATATCTTTAACAACTTCACAATGGTATTTATAAGCAATTTTTTCTGCAACTATTTTGTTGATATCAAATATTGATAATGAAAACTTGGGATCAAAATGGAAGGCTTTTGTATGCGTTTGAACCTGATCATTGTTTAGATCATATAATGCCCCTATGTTGCCGCAACCGATTACTAATGCCTTATACATTTGATTTAAATTTCTCCAAGAGGAATGTATATTTTATTTTGGCTATATTCCAATCCTCCTCATTATCGATATCTTGAACTTCTGATTCTGGCATCTCATAAGGGATGGTAAAATCTGTAAACAACCTTTTAGTCTTTAAGAATGCATCTGTTCTTAAAAAATAGAATTGCCCGCAATCATGATAGGCCGGCGGCAGATCCTGAGATCTGGTATTCATATGCTCTGGCCAGTTCATTCTGACAAAACCATTCTCAATTTTAAACGATCTCTGAATAGGAAAGCTATAACGAACAACAGGAATAACCGATTCTGCATTTGTTATAAGCAATTTATCGAATGCGGTAATCAGTTTTTCAGCCGTTAGAAAGATTGCAGTCGGATATATACAACAACAATATTCGTATGTAAGTCCGATTTTCCTGTATTCGTCCAAAACTTCTAAAATCACATCTGCTGTAGTAGCAAAATCACCGGATGTATTTTCAGATCGCATAAAAGGAATCGTTGCACCTGCTTTTTTTGCAATTACAGCAATTCTGGTATCGTCAGTCGATACCATTACCTCATCAAAGCAGCCCGAATTCAAAGCTGCTGAAATGGAGTAATTGATAATAGGTTGTCCTAAGAAGTTTTTAATGTTCTTTCCCGGAATTCGCTTACTTCCCCCGCGAGCCGTAATTATTGCTAATGTCTTTCCCATGTTAACCAATCAGATCAAATGTTAATGCGGTACCTTTTGTTACATCTTTATTGATTTTTTTTCCTAATATGGTTTCATAGTACTGGGGTGACATCCCCAGTCCTGGTCTGATAATTCGAATATTTTCCTCTGTTAAGGTTGCTCCCACTCTTAGGTCTTCAACAATATAAATTGACCGTTTAAAAGTCAAACTGTTTTGTTCTGCGTCAAGTATACCGTAGTTTACGGTACCTATTCCCTTAAATGCTCTTATACTTTCTTCGACAAGCATTTTAAACTCATGAGGCTCAAGTGAGAATGCGCTGTCAACACCTCCCTCAGCCCGATTTAATGTAAAATGTTTCTCTATTATTCTTGCACCTAGTGCAACCGAGGCAATTACCACTCCAATCCCTAATGTGTGGTCTGATAAGCCTACATGACATTGAAATAACTCCGACATGTGGGGGATGGTTAAAACATTGGAGTTTTCGGGAGAAGCTGGATAGGTACTGGTACATTTAAGTAATGCAAGATCCTTACATCCGTTTTTCCGTAATACGTTAACCGCCAAACTAAGATCAGATAATGAGGTTATGCCTGTTGACATTATTACAGGTTTACCCGTTGCAGCAACTTTCTTCAATAAAGGGAAGTGGTTATTTTCAAAAGATGCAATTTTATATGCTGGGGCATCAAGTTCTTCAAGAAAATCAACAGCACTTTCATCAAACGGGGTACTGAAACAGATAATCCCACGCTCTCTAGCACGGTCGAATAATGCCTTGTGCCATTTCCAGGGGGTATGTGCCTGCTGGTATAATTCATAAAGGTTTTTACCACACC
Organism: Candidatus Margulisbacteria bacterium GWF2_35_9; assembly: GCA_001783275.1. Classification (GTDB taxonomy): domain Bacteria; phylum Margulisbacteria; class Riflemargulisbacteria; order GWF2-35-9; family GWF2-35-9; genus GWF2-35-9. Next base: position 13,663 of record MFRH01000007.1, on the reverse strand, counting down.
ACAGAGAGGCTGGGTCTGAAATAACGAACTCACCATGGTTCACATTGATTGTTAAGGTATCTGCTGTATAAGTTTGTAGCTTAATGGCATGTGCCCCAGCATCTGCAGCTGAATCAATTATAGATAAAGCTTTCTCGAGAGATTGGTTATGGTTACCACTCATCTCTGCTACTATTAAAGGTTCGAGGTTCTTTCCAATCTTAAAGTTCCCGATATTGATATCATCCATGAAACATTCCTCCTTTTTTAAACTCTATTGGGATATCAGAATCGTAATCCAAAATCCTTATTGCGCCATTTGGCGTTTTAACTATTACTCCATCTCTAATATCCAGGATTATACCATTTTCATCAAATTGATTAAAACCATAATCACAGTATTCAATTCTATAAATTGTGATTTTTTGATGATTATAAAATGTAAAAGCTCCCGGGTATAGCTTTGTCTGGGCGCGTATCCAGTTTCTTAATTGCTCCTTTTGCCAATTCCAATTGATTATTCCATCTGCTGGAGTTCGTTTACCAAACCAAGTGGCTTTGCTATTATCTTGTTTTACGGGATTAATAGTGTCTTTTTGTATCATATCAATAACTATTGATATGACAATCGGATACTGCTTTTTAAATTCTGTTAAGATTTCGGCTCCAGTAATATCTTCAGGAATAGGGATAATCTCTTGATAAATCAGACAGCCTGCATCACATTCTTCCGTAATAAGATGAGCAGAAATACCTGTTGTTTTTTCATTATTAATAATAGCCCACACATGAGGTGACCTGCCTCTGTATTTTGGTAATAATGATCCATGAAAATTAATCGCATAGCTCTTAGGATATTTGATAATATCCTGCTCAACGATATAAATATAGTTAATTGAAAAAATTATATCGGTATCAAACTGATCAATAAAACCTTTCGCCTTACCTTGTCTTGGATTACCAATAAATATGGGAATATTTAAGACTGTACAAAGATTAATGATTCCTATCGATTCTTTATCCGTCAATACAAAATTTACCTTTTGACATTTCAAGATAAACTCCAGACAATGTTTACCCAGATTACCACTTACTAATATTCCGAAACTTAATATTCTCAAGCCGAAAGTTCTTTAAATAGATTTACTATTCTTTCGCCGGATTTTCTGTCAATTTTTACTGACTGCCTGATCATCATTGACCGGGTAAAGTTCAGGTCATTGAATCGTTTAAGAGCAATAATCATTAGCTTTAATGACGCTTTTTTGAAATCTCCGACCGATACACAGCAACCTGCTTCGACCAGTTGCTTGTGGATTGCTTTCTGATTATTAATTACAGTTCCACTTATCAGACCAGCCTGAGTACAGCAAACTTCAAGTGCTATAGTACTTGAAGGACAAATTGCTATTTGGCTCTCATAAATTAACCTGGTCATCATGAAGGCGTCGATATTGCATTTGTGCAAGATATTTTTCCCCTTATTGTTTCGAATTAAATAATCCAACTCAGCTTGATCCCGGTATTCGTTACCTGTAACTATTATAATCTTTTCAATAAACCTAGTTTTTAAACACGCTTTTAATACTTTAATTGTTATTTTGAACGGATCCGCTCCTCCCATACATATAAATACAGTATTTGTTTTATGTATAGTCCTCGGTTTACGGGCGGTTTCAAGAAACTCTTTTCTTAATAGCAGATAATCAAATCCAATCAGAAGTTTTGTCTCCTTTTCTTTTCGATACTTTGCAATAATAGGTGTACCTCCATGATTAATGATTACATCTGCAATAAAATACATTTGAGCCAAATCATCGATCATCACTAATTTTTTTACCCTTTGCTTTATTTGATTTTGGTATTCGGGATCAAAATCATAACCATCGGTTACAACAATATCACCGGAGGTTAAAATGCCTTCTAATACGTCAATTTCTTCATCTTTGTTTTGTACCTTTATTGTATGAAGTGAACAATATGAACGTATAAGGTCAGCTATTTTAGCGTCAGGTTTATTTGTAATGAACAAGCAATTAAACTCATACACAAGCATCTGGATCATGGCAACACATCTGTAAATATGCCCTAAGCCTATCTGACTGTTTCCATCGGCTCTAAATACAATCCTGCTTTTAAGCATAAAATTTCCCGCTTTTTCCTGTAATAGTCATTTGTTCAGGAACAACTTCGGGTGCAATTCTCTTACCGTTATTCAAAGATGAATATACAATTCCGTGTAAAATCAGCATTCCTGTCTCGATTTCGGCAGGAGTGATTGGTTTAGGCTTTTCATTGTTTAATGAATCGATCAACTCTTGAAATGCTGTAATAGTTGCACTTTGGAGTGATTCAACTTGTATTCGTTCACGTTGTGAAAAATAGCCACTCCCTTTTAATATTTCTATATAGGTTCCATCGGCATATATTGTCAAAATGCCATTTGTGCATGAAAGTCGAACATTTATTCCACCGGTCTGATTGATGGAAGCTGTAATGCCGTTTTTAAATTTCATGAATGCATTCTCAACGATGGGATCGTCGTCAATTAGCAACTCGGTGACAGGGTAATACCCATCCGAAAAAGTGCAGGTGCCCTGGATAAATTCCAATTCACTACTTTCAGCAAAAAATTGGATAACATCAGCCGAATGAGAATGAGTCCATAACAAATTAGATCGACCGTGTTCTACAATGATTTCTCTTAATTTGCCAATTTTTCCTGAACACATTATCTCTTTTGCTTTTCTATAGGCGCTATGATAACGTCTGTTTACGCCATATCCGATGATTACACCGTATTTTTTACAAATATTTAATATGTTTCTGCAATCTCCAATGCTTCTGCTTATTGGTTTCTCCAGATATATGATCTTAACTCCATTTTCACAAGCATACTTCATAATGTCAGTTCTCCCTAAAGTGCGAGTGGCAATGCAAAGAAAATCAGGTCTGACTTCATCAATTAAAAGTTTATAATCAGTGTAGATATTAGCTATTTTATAAAGCTTGCCGACTTGTTCAAGTTTTACTTTATCACTATCACACAAAGCACACAATCTTAATTGAGGTATGGTCATAGCAACTTCAGTATGACTAATAGGCAACCAACCATCAGGTATTTTCCCTTTAAGTCTTGAAGATGGTTCAGCTCCCATTCTTCCTAATCCTATTATCGCTGTCTTCAGTCTTTCCAATTGATCAGAGTTGATAGCATAAAATTGTTTCTCTTCGCATAGTTTTTATATTGATTCTGTAATTGTGTGTAATAAATTTCATGTGTGATCAATTCAGGAGCATTTATTTTACCCTTACTTATTAAATCAATTATAAACATAAGATTATTTTTCATATTAAATCTGATTTCATATGCTGGCACATCCCCTTCATTAATAAAGCATAAGGCTTTAATAGTTAAATTCTTAACATAAACATATTGTGGGTCTAAAGGATTAAATCCGGGTAGCTCCTGCCCGCGGCCCGGAAAGCCTAAATTAACTATCATACCACCTTTTCTGACAATCTTTAATGCCAAAATCCAATCATCCCATGTATTTGAGGTATTGACAATTACATCCAATCCTATTTGGTGCGTTAAATCTGTCATTATTCCAATTTCATGTTCACTTTTTTGTAAACAGAATACATCTTTATTTAACAATAGTGAAGAAACTTCTTTTTGATTGGTAAATAAAAAAGTTTTCACTCCCGCTAAACTGCTCATTATGCTTGAAGTGTATCCCAAAGTCCCTGCACCTATGATGCCGACATTATAACCTTGTCTAACATAAGCGGTCAGTAAGCTATGATATCCCAAATGATACAAATAAGAAGTAGTAATAAACTTAAGATTTGATTCATCGAGTATTTTAATATAAAAATCATTCACATGGCATTTAAATGCACTTCTATGCGATTGAAAAGTAAGAATGTGATCGCCTATTTTTACATCCTTAACTTTTGTTCCAATATAAATTATTTTAGCAATATTACAATACCCCATAATCCTGGGGTAGGGATTACCAGGCCTTAATGAGGATAAACCAATATATGCTCCGGTTTCTGTTCCCGGTGAAATAGCGGTATAAATAGTTTCAGCGATAAACTCCTGGTCGAATAATTCATCTATATTGATTATCTCCTCTTCTAAAAATAATTTATAAGGCTCTCGAAGGATATAAATTTTAGCTTTTATAGAATGCATTGATAGTATTTATTACATATTGCTGTTCCTCTTGGCTTAATGTCGGATACATTGGTAAGCTGATGCAATGCTGATAATATTTTTCAGCATTTGGCATATCCCTCTCTTGCCACCCAAACTGACGGTAATATGGCATTAAATGACAAGGGATATAATGAATCTGTGCGAAAATGTTCTTCTCTCTAAGTTTTTTATAAAGGCCTATTCTATCTTCCACTTCTATAATGTACAAATGATATGCATGACCATTCACCAATCCAGACTGTCTCTTTATAAATGACTTGCCGGCAAATTCATCATTGTATCTCTTTGCAATTCTTCTTCTTGTAATGATGCCTTCCTCTGCACGTGTTAACTGACTTATTCCTAAGGCCGCCTGAATGTCTGTGAGCCGATAATTGTAACCCAGTTCCTGCATCTCATAGTACCAGCCCCCGTGATTATACAATTTAAAATCGGGATTTTGCTGAATTCCGTGTGTGCGAAGATTACACAATCGATCATACAATTTTTTACTATTTGTGGTTATCATACCCCCTTCACCACAAGTGATATGTTTAACAGGATGAAAAGAAAAAATGGCTAAATCAGCGTAATTGCCATTACCACATTTTTGTTGTTGTCCATTGCTGTCAATAAAAAACCCACCAGGGGCATGGCAGGCATCTTCGATAATCCATAAATCATATTCGTCTGCTAATTTTCTGAATGCCTCGAGATTCACTGGCCTCCCTGAAAAATCAACTGGAATAATACCCTGGTAGGTGCCCTTTGGTGATGCTTCCAATAAATTTCTGACCTTGTTGATGGCCAATAAAAAGGTATTAGGGTCAATATCTGCGAAGACAACCTCACCGCCACAATAGCGCACACAGTTAGTGGTAGCAACAAATGTTATAGGTGTTGTGATAACCTTTTGGCCAGGTTCAACATTCAATGACATTGCAGATAGATGCAAGGCAGCTGTACCGTTTGCAACAGCCAGGGCATATTTAGAACCTATATAATTTGCAAACACTTGTTCAAATTCGGCAATTTTTGGTCCTTGTGTTAGAAAATCAGACTTCAGTGTATTAACAACCGCTTGGATATCGTCTTCTGTAATGTTTTGCCTACCATAAGGAATGATTGACTTCATGAATTATACCTTAAAATTAGGATCAATATGCTCTTTGATCAATTTCCTTAAGTTCTCAACGGTCTCCCATTCTGTATTTTCACCGGAAGAATAATGAAAACCAGGCTGGACCATAACTGCATTGAAGGTTTTAATCCATTCATTCCTATGCCAGTTTGTAACTTGAGGAAGAATAACATAATATTTCCCAAGATCATAAGTACTGAACGAATCTGAACGAGTAATCATTTCCTCGTGAATTTTTTCTCCCGGTTTGATACCAATTACTTTATGCTCACAATCTGGACCAATAGCTTCAGCAACGTCCAAAATTCGATATGATGGAATTTTTGGAATAAACAATTCCCCACCCCAAGCATTTTCAATAGCATAAAGCACCATTTCAACTCCTGCTTGAAGTGAAATATTAAAACGCGTCATATCAGGGTTTGTAATAGGTAATACCCCATCTTTTCTTTTTTTTATGAAAAAGGGCATTACTGAGCCATTTGAGCCCATCACATTACCATAACGAACGACAGAAAATTTAATTTCCTGAGTACCCTTAATATTGTTCGCCGCAATGAATAATTTATCAGAAGTAAGTTTTGTCGCACCATATAAATTAATTGGAGCACATGCTTTATCTGTTGAAATCGCAATAACCTTTTCAATACTTGATCCAATTGCGGCTTTAATTACGTTTTCAGCGCCCCCGACATTTGTCTTTACGCATTCATCGGGATTGTATTCCGCTATATCTACATGTTTCATAGCTGCCGTATGAATAACAAAATCAATCCCATTAAATGCCCTTTTGAGCCTATCGAGATCTCTAACATCACCAATTAAATATCTCATCGCAGGATATATTGTAGCCGGAAATTCCTGCCCCATCTGATAATGCTTCTGCTCGTCTCGTGAGAAAATGACCAGTCGCTTTACATTTGGCCACCTTTTAAGTATCGTTTTTGTGAGCGCTTTTCCGAGAGAGCCGGTACCACCGGTGATAAGGATAGATTTATGGTTTAACATGTTTCAAAGATTATGCATAAAAACGTTTAATAAATTGTTTTACGTTGTTAACTTCTTCGATGTCGATTTGAATATTATTTTCTTCAAGCCATGACAATTGACTAGTTAACAATATTCCAGGTGGTAGGTTTTTATATTTGTAATAACGCCAGGCCTTTTTGAAAGATAAGGGTGCAATAATTTGAATAATTCGCCTTCTCTTTTTAACCCTATTATTAGATTGTTCCTTTTCGTATTGTCGTATGGACAATTCGGCAAAATTTTTAAATGCGGCTTTTAGGTTTTGATCAATTTCTAATTGACTGGATTGTGTTTCCTCGGAAAGAACTGCGACCATCTTGCTGAATGTCTCCTGTACTTCTGATTGGTATGCTTTCTCTTCATACCATGTCTGAAACCTGATATTTCGGTTTGTCCCATTTTTTTTTGAAGCTGATGGCTTTTCATAACTCCTTAGCCACATCAATTCTCTTATCTCACCCCACTTTCCCATATATGCCAGCCCACACTGAAGTGTGCACAAGAGAACAGCAGGTGAAGAATGCTTATCCGGGAGCATTTTAACACAGGTTCTGAGCGTGCGAGTTCTCCACACACCATACATAAAAATCACTTCTTGACATTCAATTAATCTTTGACTGATATTATCACTTAGCGGATTATGTAATCTTAGATCAGATATTTTTTCGAGACTGTATATATCACCATTATAGCAGGTGAACCAAGTGTATATTCCAGCGCATGCTAATAATTCCGGTTGTTCTTTAATTTTTAATATGCATTTATGTACGGTACTGTGAAGCATAAAATTGTCATCAGGACAGATTATTACATATGGTGTCTTCACAAGGTTGGTAGCAATTTTCAACCTATCATAAAAACTTTCAGAAGGGGTGTGTTTGTATAAAGAAGATTCAGGCAATAAGAGTTGTAGGTTCTTTGGCATAGGGTCCATTGATTCATCTAGAATAATAATATCTGACCCAGTATTGTTCCAATATTCGGCTGTTCTAATCACAAATCGGTATCGATTGCTATATGTTGGAATAATAATTGTGAGATCGTTGAATTGAAACATTTGCTCAGAATTGTTTGTTTTTGTTATCCTGCCGTGAAATTAAAATGTTGCTTACATTAGTCTTCTCAAATATCCATCCGGAGCTACCGTTATTAGCAACTTATTCTCAATATTTTTATCAATCTCAAACTCTGGGTGGGTTTTTAAAAATTCCCCAACTGCAGTTTTAGGATTATTCCCGGGACTCCAAGGTCGGTCTTGAAACATTTCAGAAGGCATGTCTTCAATAATGGTATCGAATACCACGCAATAGCTTCCCTTACTGGTCAGCGGTGCATAGGCTTTCAATTCGGCTAATACATGATCGTGGGTATGTTTACTGTCGAGCATAACCAGAACACGCTCTTTGCCCGCTGCTTTGGCTTTGACTTGTTCGATAATTTGGGGGGCAATGCTGGAACCCTGGATCATCTCTATGCGGTTGGCCATCGGATGATCTTCGATGGCGGCACAGTTGTGAGCCCGGATGTCGATGTCAATTCCGAGGACCTTTCGGTGTGGTTTCATGGGGTCAAGAATCTGACCGCGTTCCACTGCATCGGAATAATCGAGCAGTGCCAGCATGGATGCGCTCATGATAAGCGATCCGCCATGGGCAATGCCGGTTTCGATGATCAAGTCCGGTCTGATGGACCAGATCAGTTCCTGAACGGCGATCATGTCTTGTGGGTACTGAATAATCGGGCGGCCTAAAAAAGAAAAATTATAGGAATATTTGGCGGTAATTGTCACGCGTAAAAATTCCTTCCCAGCACCAATCATTTCTTGGTCCAGGCCGTTAGCCATGATTCGGGCTATTACTTCTTTTGCAAATTCATTCATGATCAATACACATTAAGTTAAAGATGTTACCCGTCATTTCTTTTATTTCCTCACGATAGTTTGAATTCATAATATAGATAATTCCCCCCAGAGGAAAGTTTTGCAGTGCCTCAGCCGGTGATTGAACTTTTAAACCTGTTGCTGGTAAAAACTTGCCCTGCTTGGCCGGGTTGATGTCGATCACGGTTTTGACTGGAGTTCCTGCATATTCTTTTAGCAACGCTAAAATAACTCCCTTAGATGCACCACCCCATATTGTAATATGTTCCGTTCTGCGAAGTTCTTCAAAACAATGCAGGAAGTCTTCTGGAAAATTTACAGGATGTTGCATGTCGTATTGTGGGATTTTAAGGCTCGTCAAGTCTGCAACAATATACAGATACTGGCCTCCAAAAAGTCGTCCAGCTTCAATTACCCTACCGAAAATACGGTAAAAGTCTGCTAAACGGAAGTAATTTACATGCTCATAGAAAACATCGAAGTAGGCTCGATGGGAACAAATCCAATTAAAACAAGGCACTTCGATATAGATTAAGCCCGATCCACCATTGGCTTCCCTCAAATGCATCAAAAAGTTAACGGGATCTTGAATATGTTCCAAGACATGACGCAATATGATATTAGCTGCTTTGATACCCATCCCAGGTTTAAAGTAACAGCGCTCAATCCTAGCATTTGTTCCTTCATAGGCGGGATCAAAGCCGATGATATCAAATCCTTGACTTAAAAGCATCTCGAGAAAATACCCCTTTCCGCATCCGACCTCGACCAAACCATCCAAACCCATACTTCGCCCAACAATCTTGGCAACTGATTTCAAGTGTTCAAGGAACAAGGAACTTACGGCCTGTTCATTCTGATAGTGCGCATCGTATACCATTAATTCCGGACAGAATGCCGTGTTGTAGACAAGGCCGGTTTCAAGATTCTCGACCAAACAAACATCACCTTTGGGACATGCCCTTGCTTCATTCTCGGAATCATACATGCGATTCTGGTAAATTGGTAATTTCTGAACCTTATATAGCTCCAAGTAATTATTTATCATGGTTTCATTAGTTTTTCGATTTTTTCGTTGTTTCCCCAAAAAGCCATCTGCTCATAGTCTGGGTAAGGATGGTGTCCCAAATTTAACTTGATTGACCAACCTTTCTGCTCTATCCAGCCTTCTACAAGTCTTCGAACAGAAATTGGTCTACCAGAACAAACATTAACAATTCCGTTATCTCGTTGATTCAACGCAAGAGTAACAAGATATTTCGCTACTTCGGCAACTGGTAAATAATCTCGCAATTGCTCTCCCCCCGACATATTAAACACCTTTTCCTTTCGTTCTACTGCATTCTTAAGTTGCGTGAAAAGAGAATTCTTCGACTGCCCATCACCATACAGATAAAAAAGTCTAGCCCAAGTCAAATTAAATGAATTGATTTGCTGAAGGTATTTAAGCTCACGATGAAGCGTATCTTTTGCAAATCCATAAGGATTATTGGGCCGTGTTTCCAAATCTTCACTAAGAATCCCTGCCTGCATTCCATATTCAAAACATGTTCCTGTCACCAACAGGTTTTGCAGGCCAGATTCAACTAATCCTTTCAACAATCGATATTGTGCCGGTAGTTCTTCTTCAAAATGATGAAGTGATTTGTAATTTGGCAGCCCTCCCCAGGCCAGATGCATAATTACATCAGGCCGCTCCATAAGATCAAATGCATGAGTTGGTGGGTCCTTCAGATCCATATGAACAATGAAATGATTCGATAATGATAATGGAATTTCTGAATTGGGCAGGCAAACTAAGATTGGATTTATTAAACGCCGTTCAAGTTCTGCGACGATATTTTGCCCGATAAATCCCGTTGCACCTGTTACTGCAATCTTCATGGGGTGATCTCCAAATGTGGAACCGCTGTCACAAATCGTCCACCCCAATCAATGATGTATTTAAGCTGTTGCATAACTTCTGCCCTCAAATTCCAAGGTAGAATTACTACATAGTCGGGTTTCTGTTTATACAAGTGTTCTTCATTTACAATCGGTATTCTGCTGCCAGGCATGGACTTTCCCTGCTTGGCGGGATTGCGATCGACAACATAAGACACCAAATCTGGACGTATTCCTGCGTAATTCATCAGGGTATTCCCTTTGGCAGCGGCCCCGTAAGCCGCAACGCTCTTTCCTCTACGCTTAGCGTCCAGAAGAAAAAAAAGAAAATCATTCTTCACCCTGTTGGCATGGTCCTGAAAGCCAATGTAATATTCTGCTCGGTTCATCCCGGCAGCGATTTCTCTATTAATAAGTTCTTGCACCTTCTTTCTAATTGGGTGCATGCCCGTGTCTTTTCTTTGTGCAAATACCCTTAGGCTACCGCCATGGGTGTCCAGTTCCTCAACATCAAAAACCGAAAGTCCATTGGCACTGAAAATCCATACTACGGTTGTAAAGGAAAGGTATGAAAAATGCTCGTGATAGATGGTATCAAACTGGTTCTGTTCGATCAGTTGCATCAAATGTGGAAATTCAAAGGTAGCTGCACCTTGTGGTTTAAGTAAAACGGAAAAACCAGCTGAAAAATCATTAATATTAGGAACATGCGCCAGTACGTTATTAGCTATCATTAAATCAGCTTGTTTTCCTTGGTCCTTCAATTTGTTTGCCAAGCTTACACCGAAAAACTCCTCCAACGTTTCAATCCTCTTTATTCGTGCCGCGGCAGCAGTGCCAGCTGTTGGTTCGATACCCATGCAAGCAATACCCCGCTGTTTTATATACTGCAACAAATAACCGTCGTTTGAGGCGACCTCTATTACATGACTTTTATGAGTTAGCCCAAAACGTTCTACCATGGTAGTGACATAGTGTTCAGCGTGCGCTAACCAACTATCAGAAAAAGAACTAAAATAGGCATATTCATCATTAAACAACTCTTCAGCACTTGAGTATTCTTCGGTCTGAGCCAGCCAGCAAGACTCGCAGACCAAAACTTTTAACGGGAACCATCTTTCTGAGCAGTGTAATGTCTGCCCATTAAGGTAGGCATTAGATGGTGGAGAACTACCAAGATCAATAAGCTTAAGAGAAAGCTCTGCATTGCAATTTCGACAATTCATAATTTAATTCCGATAAAATGTTTATTTATCACGGGATGATTTTTATCGCGTTCTGAAATATCAGTAACTGCTAATGGCCATTGGATAGACACTGTTGGATCGTTATATTTTACCGCCTTTTCAACTGATTTTTCATAGAATGAGGTATGTAGATAAAAAAGTTCGCTGTTCTCATTCATCACTTGAAACCCATGTGCAAAACCTTCAGGGATCACAATAACTTTTGCATTCTCAGGTGTGAGCTCCTCAGCATGCCATTGTAAGAAGGTGGGTGATCCCTGGCGCAAATCAAGTGCCAGATCCCACACCCGCCCCTTTAAACAACATATAATTTTCATCTCGGCAAAAGGTGGGCATTGATAATGCAAACCACGAATAGAGCCGATTCCCCGGGTAATGGAATGATTAATTTGGACGATATGCCGGTTACCAAGGATTGAAGAAAATTCTTTCTCACAAAACAAGCGGGTAAATGCCCCCCTTGAATCTATTATGGGATCATTTTCAATTACGAAAACTCCATCGATTTTTGTGCTTATAATTCTCATATTCGCGTCCAAGTTATCCTATCCTCTCTAGCCTTAGAGATATATCTTTTGATTTGGTCATTGCTAATTATCGCTCCGGTTTCCAGGCAAGTTTTATACCAATTGGCCGTTTCGGTTACCCCTTCTATAAATGACCAAACTGGCTTCCAATTGAGCTTTTGTCTGGCTTTCGTGCTATCAAGTTGCAATAATAATGCTTCATGAGGTCGTGGTTCGTCGACCTGTTGCCACCGAATAGCAGGCCAAGTGCTTTTCATCAAGGTAATTATCTTCTCGACATTTTGATTTCCTTCAAAGCCCGGCCCAAAATTCCATGCTTCAGCAAATGATTTATCGGAGCAGAGTAGCTTTTGCCCAAGAAGAAGATACCCTGATAGTGATTCTAAAACATGCTGCCAGGGACGTGTTGCTTGCGGTGATCTAATTAAAAGGTTCACATCATTCTGCACCGAACGGACAATGTCTGGTATCAACCTGTCTTCTGACCAATCGCCACCACCAATCACATTCCCAGCCCGAGCAGTGGCAAGAAGCGGAGCTCCTGGGTAAATGAAAAACGATTTTCTATAGCTGGCAACAACCAATTCCGTTCCTGCCTTAGAGGCGCTGTAAGGATCATAGCCGCCCAGACGGTCATTTTCACGATAACCCCATATCCATTCCTCATTTTCATAACACTTATCAGTGGTTATAACAACAATTGCTTTAATAGATGGGCAAACACGGCAAGCTTCAAGAAGATTGACTGTCCCCATTACATTGGTGGACCAGGTTTCGAGTGGATCACTATATGAACGTCTGACCAACGGTTGAGCCGCTAGGTGAAATATTATCTCCGGCTGGGTTTTTTTTATAGTTTTTCTCAAGATATCGGAATCGCGAATATCGATAAGATGTTCCTCAATGTCCAGATTGAGCAAATCCCAATGATTTGGCCTGGCCTCCGGTGGAAGTGCAATACCGGTGATGTTGCCTCCGAGTTCCTTTAACCAAAGAGTAAGCCAGCTTCCCTTAAAACCAGTATGGCCGGTAAGAAGAACACGACGACCTTGATAAATATTCCCAAAAAGTTGACTATTTACCATACTTTCCATGGTGCTTTTCTGTTATTCCAAAGAGCTTCCAATTGATTCATGTCTCGCATGGTATCCATAGGCTGCCAGAAGCCCCGATGCTCAAAAGAAGCAAGTTGACCTGATTCGGCTATCTTTACCAATGATTCTCCTTCCCATGAAGTGGAATCCCCATCAATAAAATTAAGTACTTCAGGTTGTAAAACAAAATACCCGCCATTAATCCAAGCACCGTCACCTGGAGGTTTTTCTTGGAAGCCAAGCACAGCATCCCTTTCCCGAATCAGAGCGCCATAACGGCCCGGAGGTTGAACTGCACAAACGGTAGCAAGTTTTCCATGGTTTTTATGGAAAGCAATCTCTGCCGAAATATTAATATCAGCCACCCCATCACCATATGTGAAGAGGAATGGTTCGTTAGGTTCAAGATACCCGGCTACACGTTTGAGACGTCCACCTGTCATTGAGTCTTCACCCGTGTCAACTAAAGTGACACGCCATGGTTCAGCGTTTTTACGATGAACTTCCATCCTGTTTTCGAACATATTAAAAGTTACATCAGACATGTGCAGGAAGTAATTCGCAAAATATTCTTTGATGACGTAGCCCTTGTAACCTAGGCATATAATGAAATCATTGACCCCATGAAATGCATAGATTTTCATAATGTGCCAGAGAATCGGCTTACCACCAATTT
>MFRH01000006.1:7310-8139 GCA_001783275.1 Candidatus Margulisbacteria bacterium GWF2_35_9 | reverse complement strand
AGTGGAGCTAACCAGAAGAGAATTGCTGGTACAGTATGTTACAAAAAATTCAGCTCCCAGACATGTATACGAAAGCAAGCTTACTGGTTCAATGAAGAAATCTTCTATTACAAATCTATTCAAAGGATCAGGTGCGTATACTAATAGTGATGGAAATAATTTTGATGTGCTAATTGTTGATGAAGCACACAGACTTAATGAAAAATCAGGCATGTTTAAAAATCAGGGCGAAAATCAAATAAAAGAAATCATTTTCTCCTCAAAGTTTAGCGTTTTTTTTATTGATGAGTGTCAGCAAGTCACACTTCAGGATATTGGAACCCTCAAAGAGATCACAAAATGGGCTAAAGATCAAAAAGCGGATATTCATAAAATGGAATTATCCTCTCAATTCAGGTGTAATGGTTCTGATGGATATTTAGCATGGTTGGATAACATGCTTCAAATTAGAGAAACTGCTAACGAATCATTCGAGGATTTTGATTTTCGAGTGATTGATTCCCCTACTGAACTCAGTGAGCTAATTTTTGAAAAAAATAAACTAAATAATAAAGCTCGTTTAGTGGCTGGATACTGCTGGAACTGGATTAGTAAAAAAAATCCGGAGGCTTTTGATATAGAGATGCCGGAATATGATTTTAAGATGAAGTGGAACCTTACAAAAGATGGAATGCTCTGGATTATTTCACCTGAATCAGTCAATGAAATAGGTTGTATACATACTTGTCAGGGCTTAGAACTGGATTATATTGGAGTTATTATCGGAAAGGATTTACTTGTTAGAAACAATAAGATTATTACTAATCCATCTGCAAGAGCTAAAACCGAC
>MFRH01000006.1:0-7286 GCA_001783275.1 Candidatus Margulisbacteria bacterium GWF2_35_9 | reverse complement strand
AAAACCAAACCGGATGAAATTCAACAAACTGTTTCAAAACTTATCAAGAATACGTATAGAACATTAATGACCATAGGAATGAAAGGTTGCTACATCTATTGCGTAGATCAAGAAACATCTGAATACTTTCAAAACCAAATAAAAAAATCAACCTACTAGATTATTATATTTAAATATTACTGAAAGCTAGTAACTGCGGGCTCCACCAAGATTTTTCCTGGTGGAGCTGAGGGGGATCGAACCCCTGACCCCTAACATGCCATGCTAGTGCTCTCCCAGCTGAGCTACAGCCCCACAAAAAACGTTCAGTTTACCGAACCATTACTGCATTATCAAAAACACATGGACAATAACGCCTTGTCCCGCATGCTTTTTGCGGGGAGCTACTTGTCACGGCGTAGTTTGCATAGCAAATGAAGACGGACAGCCCCACTTTGTGTTCGCAATGCTCCTTACTTCGAGGGGTAACCTCAAAATCGACTAAGAAGGAACAACGCTATTATATCAGAGTAAGAAAATTTCGTTAATGTGTTTTTATTGTTAGTGAGAACGCAACCTGATTTTTGATTTGGCCAGAGGAACAAAATTATTATCTGTAGGTGCAATCCCTAAGACGACAACAGCTTTTCCTTGCCACTCGTTTGCGCCCCAGATGGAACTGTATAACGTATCCGTATCAATCAGGGCATCCTCTATTTTTATGCCACATTCTTCTAATAGTCGTTTCGTTTCATAAATGGATAGTCCAACTGTTGTAAATGGGTCTCCATGAATTGTTTCAATGAGAGATAATATTTCAGGCTCTTGTATCCCAATGCCACCTGCTTTACCTAGTGGTCCGCGACCCGCTACATTATTCTTGGCATAATCCAGATATGCGTTTACTACAACATCTGTTGCGGAACTTCTTGCTTTAAATGTAATGGTTGAATCATCTTCTCCTATATAAATTTCCCCATTATTTGCATCAAAAACAATAATACTAGATGAGGTTGTGTGTGCGGATCCGAACATGCTCATAATCTTTTTCTCGGCATCAGCAATCTGTTCTGATTTTGTGTTTCCTTGGGGTTTCCCACCGATAGTACCTTGCGAATGCATTAGTGTATCAGAGGTTAGAATAATGCCACCATTAATTTGTTGATTGTCGATAAAAGAAAAAGTTTTGTTTAAAGCGATTACTTTGGTAATCGTGCTCAAGTGTTTGTAGAATCTTGGTTTGCACTCTTCTAGATGTGCACTTTCAGAATCAAAATTGAGCTTAAATACTTCCCCTAAAATATATCGTCTTCTTGGTGAACTGGAAGCAAGTATTACTTTTTTTTCTTTACCTTCCGGTACGTGTATCTGTTTAATTTCAGAAATTTTTCTAAATAATACCTTTATATGTTTATCTGAATAATGTTCAACCAGAATCCCAAGAATATCTGCCCGACTTTGTTCAGGGAGAGACATAAACTGCTTGGTCTCAAAATCATCGTATTTTGATTCAGATTCAGTCAATTTATAGACTAAAGCCCGAGTATACTCCAGTACATCCTCTCTGGTTGATAGCTTAGAAATCCTTTCTGCTAAATGGTTCGAAATAGATATTTGTTTGGTATTCATGAACATTCCTTTTCTAATATGTGATCTGGACTTTTTTACATATATCGAACAAATATTGATTATGTTTCATGATAAAAGTCAAAAATTGGATAATTTTTATGTGTACATTATTTGCAATCAGATAGGGCTTATTCAGAAAGATAGTCGTTCTTTTGGAACATAACACAAAATGTCAATACAAAAAAAAGAGGATTATTTACGTTAACTAGATATAGATTCATCAATACATGCCATTTTAAGGGGGGGGGGAGTTAATGGAGTCAATAAATAACAGTCAATCAGTAACAAACTCCACATCAACTAATAGTTCACAAGACGAAACGTCGTCGATTGACTTATCATCTAGCAGTTCATCGATTGAATCATCCTATGGTTCATCGATATCTTTGTTGAGTGAAATAACAGGCAGTGATTCTACTGGGTCAATAAATGAAGAGCAACTATTTGCAAGTCTTATTTATGATCGGATTAAATCATCAAAAGGAGAAGCAGCTGCAGAAGAATACAAAGCTCTCTTGCTAGAAGCTCTTGCTAATAATACAACAGATGGATATACATATGTTGAAAAGTCAGCGGGTGAGGCATTAAGCCAAATGGTAGATGCGGGATATTTGACGACAGAAGAAGCTGAAATAATTAACTCTCAGGCATTTCAATCGGCTCAATTGGACGATAATTTGAATGAACTTTGGGATTCGCAAGGAGATACGGTGAGTACATCCTCAGTTTCTTCTGCTTCTGAAAGCTCAATTGCCAAGCTTTTATTGTTTGACAATGGGGAGATCGAAAGTGGAAGAAGAGAGCTTTCATCATCTAGTAAATCCTCTGGGGTCTCAGGATCAACTTCGGGTACTAGCAATTCGGATGATTCTTCCTATGCAAATTCGGCAGAATACGATACCCTAGGACTTGCAAATGGTGATCGTGAATCCTTTAGAATAAATGGTGATGGTCCATCATACGGAAGTTCTATGAAGGTTGTTTTTGAGGATGGATATACCGTCACGATTGATGACCTATCATCTTGCCTTTATTTGGAAGATGGTTTTATATACAAGCCGGGGATGGGTGAAATGGGATCAGGACCAGGTTATACTGGAACGTCACATAATGGTATTTTTTTTCATGCTCCCTACGGAAATGAAAGTGATTCCGTAACCATTTATTGGAACTAAAAAGAGACTCAATTAAAGTGAATGGTATAAATGAATACAATAAATAACAGTCAATCAGTAACAAGTTCCACATCAACTAATAGTTCAGCAGACGAAACATCATCGATTGACTTAACATCGAGCGGTTCATCAATTGATTCTTCCTATAGTTCATCGCTTTCTTTGATAAAAGAACTTACCGGTAGTGATAATCCCGAAACAATAAACGAAGAGCAGCTCTATACGAGTTTGATATACGATCGCATATCAGCTACAAAGGGGGAAACAGCGGCTGAAAAGTTTAAAGAATTATTAGAAGAAGCATTGAAAGAGAATACCCGAGATGATGGATACACTTATGTGGAAATCGCTGCCAGTGAAGCACTGAGTAAAATGGCAGATACGGAGTATTTAACATTGGAGGAAGCTGAAACGATTAATTCACAAGCATTTCAAGCAGCCCAACTGGATGATAATACTTCTGAACTATGGGACTCTCGTGGTGATACCAAGAGCACTGCTACTACTGAAAGTGCAATAGAAAATGCATTGAAAATGATGTCTCAGTTTGAAAGTGGAGAACTCGAGAGTGGCCGATTGGCGTTTACAACTGTAGAATTAACTGATACAAATACAGATACCACGACAGGTACAACGACCGGAAAGTCAGTTAGTTCGGATGATTCAATGTATTCAAATTCGGCAGAATATACTAGCTACGGAACACGGAATGGTGGTCGTCAGGCATGGAGAATTCCAGATTGCGGCACGGAATTCGGTGGTAGTCTTAAAATTGTATTTGAGGATGGACATACCGTATATGTAAATAATACTTCTGAGAACTATCGAGAGGATGATGGTTTTGTATTTAAACCTGGAATTTCAGACGGTGGAGAGGGACATGGCAGCACCAGCACATCACATAATGGAGTGTTCCTGCATGCTCCTTACGGAAATACAAGTCAAACTGCAAAAATTTATTGGAATTAACGTCCCGCTAATTAAATTTAGATAAAAAATCAGTGAGTTTATAAAAAAGATGAATCATTCTTCTTTTTTATCCGATATATATAAAAGATAATGGGTAAATTAAATATTAGGGAGAATAATGATGATGAATAAAGTGGTTGCAACCTCTATTGCTAGGGAAAATAAAGACTATATAATTAGTGAAATGATGACAAATCCATGGGGTACGGTAGGTATTATTGT
The DNA here is from genome assembly GCA_001783275.1 of Candidatus Margulisbacteria bacterium GWF2_35_9. Lineage (GTDB taxonomy): Bacteria > Margulisbacteria > Riflemargulisbacteria > GWF2-35-9 > GWF2-35-9 > GWF2-35-9. The sequence continues at coordinate 3,312 of MFRH01000006.1, read as the reverse complement.
AAAAGATAGTTCTTATGTTATAACTGGAGATTCCTTTGATGCGAGCGGTATCAATTTTGATAAAAAGCATGTACCCCTAAACGGGAATAATGTGATTACTTTCTCTGTCGATATAATTAAATATAACACAAGTTGGGATTGGGGCGACACAAAAGCATTTAAAGTTGAGATAAATAATGTTGCATTGCTCACAAGTAGGATGGTAGATTTAGCCGCTGGTGATCGAAATGATCCTTATTCAAAATTAAGAGCTGGTAAAATATCATTTACAATACCACCGGATATTGTTGCTTATGGAGAGATCAATAAACTTCAAATTATAATCGCACAAGGTCAAAACATTGGGTTTGAGATTAGCCAACCGTCTTTGTCTGTAGCGGAACCACTAGAGTAATAAGCAACTTTAATCTACGTCTTTTTTCAAAATAGATGTGAGTTCTGGAATAGATATACCAAGTTCTAGATGTCAAAATTGATCTTTCATACTATAATAAATATAAGATGAAGAAAATGATTATCACATTGCTTGTTCTGATAACAAGCCTATATTCCTTCGATTTAGAGCATGGATTTGGTATTTCAAGCTCGCCTCAGAAAAATGATGTCTCCTATCGAGCGACATTTTTATTGCCGGATCAGCTCCAGTTCTATATTGAGCCGGCGGTCAACTTAAATGACACAAGAGATTCGTTTTTAAAATTTGAGCTATTAAAAGAGTTTAAAACATTGAGTGCTTTTTTCCGAGTACAGAATATTGCGTCTAGTTTGCATCCCATAAAAATGGAGCTTGGATTAGAGATTCCATACCAAGCATTTAAATTATCATTAGGGGTTTTATATAATCAAAAACAAGTTTTTCCATATACCCAGTTATCGTTGACTCTTGGTAAATTTGAGCCTTATATCAGTTTATCAGATCAGATTCTGTTAGGATTATATTATGGTCTACAATCGGTTGAAGATTCAACAAAAATTAGTGATTATTTTAGAATAATTTCTCCCTATAATCATGCAGAAACCAGAAGTGGAGAAGCATACATTAAGGGATACTATCTGGATTCTGGCGAGATAAAATTAAATGGAAACCCGCTTAAACTTCGTGCAGATGGGATGTTTATTGAAAAGGTTTCATTGCCGTATTATGGAGAAAATTTATTTACATTCACAATTAAAGGTAAGACGATAAGTTCATATGAACAAAAATTTGCGATTAATCGTATTTATCCGTTTATTGACATTCCGTATGAAGATCAAAAAAAATGGTTATCCATTGTTGAAAAAATTGATTTTCCAAATGGAAATTACTTTAAACCCGATGCAGAAGTTAGCCGGCAAGAGTTTTACTTAAATCTCGCAAAACTAGCCAATATGGAACGAAATAAATATGTATTTAAAAACTATTTTACCGATGTGGATAATGAAGAACTAAAAGACTATTTATACACATATTATGGAAAGGGTATTTTAAAGGTGGCTTATAAGAAGTTTTATCCAAACTCTTCAATTAAGAGAGAAGAGGCCATGACTGTTCTTAGCCGATTTTTACCTGATAAGGAAATCTTTGAAGATTATGAATTTAAAGATATTCCTCAAAAAAGCTGGGTTTATTCGAATGTAAATAAACTAAGGAATTTTAGTATTATAAATGAAACAGTGATAAATCCAAAAGGGACCCTTGCACGAAAAGACTTTTTTAATTATATGGCTAAATTGGTAGAGTTCATTAAGATTCCCGCTCCTATAGAAAACGTAACAAAGGTTGAACAACCAGAAATCGTTGTAGAAGCTCCAAACCAATCATCGATATTTGATGTATTCAAAACAGCAATTATTGGGGATAAAGGGGAATATGGATTTAAAGATATAACATTTATTTCACCAAAAGGGGATGAAAGTGTGCCAAAGACTCCTTATTTTGTAAAAGGATACGCACCACCAGGGATGACCTTTATAGTAAATAGTAAGAATGTCGTGGTGAACCGGCATAAGCGTTTTGCTGCAGAGGTTAATTTAGATCCTGGTATTAATAAAATAGAAATAAGAGTTAATAATGAAACGAAAAGTTATTTAATTCTATACATAAAGAAATTTAGCGATTTGTCTCAAAACGAGTATTTTACTGATTTAATTGAGAAGATTGCGACACTGGGCTATATGGACACGGATGAACAATTTTACCCAGCTAGATATGTGACCAGAGAAGAGTTACTTCTTGCGATGGTTCGGTTGGGTTACATAAAAGAGTCTCGAATAAAGGAAATGAGTGATGAGGACAAAACAGCAGAGGTTTCCTATCAGGAGGCAATTTCAATAATAAATAAACTTGCCGGTTTAAGAATTGAGTTTGATGCTTCAAATGAAGACGTTTTAACGCGTAAAGTGTTTGCGTTGTTATTATATGAAATACCAAAAGTACATGACGAAGTAAAAAAATTCTATAGTAATTAATAAAAAGGATAAGAGATGTTGATAAGAGACCAGATTAAACAGGTGTTGGAAAAATATTTAGAATTGAAAGAGTGGGACATCAGCGGATGGTTTGTGGATGTTCCAAAAGACAGATCAAATGGCGATTATTCTGCAAATATTGCATTTTTATTGTCTAAGAAATTAAAACAATCGCCACAAAAAATAGCAGATGATATTGCTGGGGAAATACAAACATTTTTTATAAATCAAAAATTTAATGGTGTAATAATATCGTCATTAAGAGGATTTATAAACTTTGATATTCAAATTGGTCGTTGTTACATGCGATTAAATGATAAGTCGTTCTCAAAAAAATTAATAGAATCAACAGATAAAATATTACTTGAATATGTCTCGGCAAATCCAACCGGGCCGCTACATATTGGTCATGGTAGGTGGGCTGCACTGGGAGATAGTCTTACCAGAATACTAAAACATGTTGGATATAATGTGCAGACAGAGTTTTATATCAATGATGCTGGAAAACAAATAGAAAATCTAATTAAGTCAGTGGAAGCAGTAAAAAATAAAAAAGAATTGCCCTTGGACGGATATGCGGGGGACTACATAAAACTCCTTGTCGATTCAGTTGACCCAGTAGCTGAAATTCGTCAGAACCAAGAAAAGACACTGAAAACATTTCGTGTAGTTTTTGATATTTGGTATAGTGAAAAAGAATCGCTCCATAATACAAATGAAGTAAATAAAGTAATTGAAAAAATAACAAAGGATGGCCTGACATATAAAGATAACAATGCTTTGTTTTTTCGTTCTACCGATTATGGGGATGATAAGGATCGGGTTTTGATAAAAGATAACGGTGAGTACACCTATTTTTCAGCA
>MFRH01000005.1 GCA_001783275.1 Candidatus Margulisbacteria bacterium GWF2_35_9 | reverse complement strand
TTTCGTCAATTTCATGAAAATAATCTTCATGTGTAAGCAAGTATGATGTAAGTGCTTGTTGTTTGCAAAGTGCTTTGATGTCCTGTTCAGGATTAATTAATTTACGATATAAGGTAACTCTTCCTGCTTCGGTTATGGTGCGATCAATGTGTGAAGCTACATAGTGTTGCGGGTTTGATTTTGGACCGCATAATAATTCTAGGTCGATCAACGTTGTTTGGTCTAAGATGCTGGTCGATGGAAGATGATGAGCATCTTCAAGTTTAATCATAATATCAAGAATGGTATTTCTCAAGTCATGCGGATGGGGATGTGTTAACCGTTTAAACATTTTTTTTTCATAAGCTTGCCATCCATGCTCTTGAAAAAATGCTGCGTCATCTTCATATTCTTCACGATTATTATCAATGAGTGTTTTGCGATTTTCTTGGGCAACGAGTTCGTATACGTTATTGGTTGCATGTAAACCATTATTATTATAATTGCACCATAGCAATAAAATGAGTAACGAGCTAAAACGAATGATTGTGCTATTGCATTGAGTGCATAGATTTTTTAACATAATTAAATCCCTAAATCTTTAAAGAAGTCCCCAATAATTCAATAAATCATTATTATGTGGAAAATAGCATGTGATAGTTAGCATGATAGCAGACAGCATTGGGGTGTCAATAGCTGACTTTTTCCTCGCGTATTTTTTATATTGTTGCGTTGCCGTTTTGATGCTCATCGAGTTTCTTTTGCAGCTTTGCGCTCAGAAAAAGGCTTATCGTTAACGTTATGCTGCTATTATCAATTTTATTGATTTTTGATAATAACAGGATTTTTTGTTATCAATAGTGAACATAAGCATGCCCCTTATTATCGAGAATTGACTTTTTCGATAATAAGGGGCATGCTTATGTTTAGAAAAAGAAAGGTTTTATTATGAATATTGAGCAATCTCCAAGTGGTCATATTTTAAAAAACTCCCAAGGATATTCCACATTTGTACCACATCCTTTACCCCCGCCAATTTTTTGGGATGCGGAAGTAATAAATAGCTTATCTCGTGCAGATTTTTTATTGGGAAAACTGGCAATGCAGGGAAGCTCTTTGCCAAATCCGTATCTATTAATACGTTCATTTGTAGCCAGAGAGGCTGTTTTATCAAGTAGAATAGAAGGAACACAAACAACATTAGGCGATCTTTTATCTGCTGAAGTGGCGGCATCAACCAACCAAAACTTAGATGATTTACAAGAAGTTCAAAATTATATTAAAGCACTCACCTATGGACTTGAACGTTTGAAAGAATTACCGTTATCTTTACGGCTTATTCAAGAAATTCATCAAATTCTTATGGAAGGAGTGCGAGGGGCTCGAGCTCATCCTGGTGAATTTAGGAATATTCAAAATTGGATAGGACTTCCAGGATGCACGGTTCATACGGCTAAATTTGTACCTCCAGCGCCAGAATATGTTATCAATTGCTTGCATGATTTAGAGCTTTTTTTTCATAATCGTCAATTACCACCACTTATTCACATTGCATTATGTCACTATCAGTTTGAAACAATTCATCCATTTTTAGATGGAAATGGACGTATCGGACGTCTTTTAATTATTTTATTACTCATTGAACATAATGTGCTACCATCACCTCTTCTTTACATTTCTGCATTTATGGAAGCAACTCGAAACGAATATTATCAACAACTTTTTAACGTGAGTAAAGATGGAACCTGGAATGAATGGCTTATGTATTTTTTACATGGTGTAGCAACCCAAGCTGAAGATGCATTAAAAAGAATAGAACGTATAAATACACTTCTTGATACGTGGAAGCAACTTGTTGTGCATTCAAGCTCGCCTGTTGCTGAAAAAATAATACAGCAACTTGCCGCAAATCCATATACGTCTGTAAAAAAAATGGCTGAAATTCTTAATATTGCCTATAGCACGGCACAGCGAGGAATACAAAAACTTGAAAGTAAAGGAATAATTATAAAAGTAACGAAACAAAAACGTGATTGCGTATACTGTGCAATAGAGCTTTTGAATATTTTAAAAGAACCAGCATCCGTCAATAGCTGACTTTTTCCCCGCGTATTTTTTTTATGTCACTGTGTCGCTTCTTTGATTCCAAGCGAGCTTCTTTTGCCGCTTTGGGTACTTTAGACTTCATTCGTTTTTTGGGAACATAGAGCGCCTTGGAGATAGCCAGAGCAAGCTGTGTGAGCGCAAGTTCTTTATTTTGGATTTGGCTGCGGGTGGTGCTGTTGTTGATAATTAATTCACCATCTTGTGTTAAGCGTGCATGGAGATTTTTAAGAATGCGCTCACGCTGGTCGTCGGTGAGGGCGCTTGAGTTTTTTACATTCCAACGGACGGTTATGCGAGAGTCTGTTCGGTTGACGTGTTGTCCGCCGGCTCCGCTGGAGCGGCTTGCTGTTATTTCAATTTCGTGGGCGGGTATGACAATGCCATTTTTTACAGGAATGTCGTTCATAAGCTCTCCTTGTGGTTATGAGGTAACCGTGATTTTATGCGTTTAACTTATGTACGTTAACGATATGTTTTGTGTGTTTAGTGTAGCGATAAATTGCGGGCTTAGCATCAATTTTATAAAAATGCGGGTACAAAGATCATTTTTTATGGTAAAATGATCTTTGTACCCGCATTTTTATAAAAAGTTTAGAATAGTTTGATTGGAAGGGGTTTTTAAGATGTTTAAACGTGCATTGTCATTGCCACTTGAAGAAAAATCAAGTTTATTTCTATTTGGCCCTCGAGGGACAGGGAAAACATCATGGCTCAAAACTATTAAACAACAGGCTCTTTATTTGGATTTATTAGATTTTTCGGTTTATGAAAAATTATCTGCATCTCCCGATCGGTTGCGTACATTTATTGTTTCACCAAATACTCAGTGGGTTATTATTGATGAAGTGCAACGTGTTCCTGAGCTATTGCAGGAGGTTCATCGTCTTATTGAATCTCAGAAAATACGATTTATTTTAACCGGTTCAAGTGCTCGAAGCTTGAGAAAAAAAGGTGTAAATCTACTTGCTGGGCGCGCCTTAACATTTTATATGCATCCATTAATTCCTTCGGAATTGGGTGATGCTTTTTCGCTTGAGCGAGCGTTAACCTATGGTCTATTACCATCGGTTATTACACATGAAAATCCTCAAAAATATCTTGAAAGTTATGTACAAACATATGTCAAAGAAGAAGTAATGCAAGAGGGTTTGACGCGCAATATTGGAACATTTAATAAATTTTTAGAGGTTGCGAGTTTTTCGCAGGGGAATATTATAAATAGCGCAGAAGTAGCTCGAGAACTGGGGGTTAGTCGTTCAACGGTGGTTGATTATTTTCAGATTCTTGAAGATTTATTGCTTGCGGTGAGAATTAACCCTTTTTCACAACGAGCAAAGCGAAAGATTATTGCGCATCCCAAATTTTATTTTTTTGATACGGGGGTTTTTAGAGTATTACGACCTAAGGGCCCGTTAGATACGCCCGAAGAAATTGATGGGGCGGCGCTTGAGACACTTATTTTGCAAGTTTTGAGAGCGGTAAATGATTATCATGAACTTGGGTATACGATTTCTTTTTGGCGTACGGCAACCGGACATGAAGTTGATTTTATTTTATATGGTCCTGCTGGTTTTTATGCAATTGAAATTAAACGATCGGCAAAGGTTTCGATGAGTATGCTCAAAGGATTAAAAGCATTTAAAAAAGATTACGAACAAGCATCGTGCTTGGTTGTGTATATGGGGCAGCATCATCAAGAAATTGATGGAATCCGCTTAGTGCCATGTAATGATTTTTTATTGCATATTCTAGATTTTATTGGTAATAAAAAATAAATTGATTTTTTATTTTGAAAGACATACAACTACATGAGGATTTAATGTTTGAGCATGATGAATTACTCGATCTTGTTGATGAAAATGACCAGGTTATTGGGCAGCTTGAACGTACGCAGGTGCATGCGCAAGGGTTGCACAATTTTCGATCGGTGAATGCTTTTTTAGTCAATCCACGTGGAGAATTATGGATTCCACGCCGGGCCGCGCACAAAAAAATTTGTCCTTTAGGGTTTGATATGAGCATTAGTGGACATGTGAGCAGTGGAGAGACGTATGATCAAGCATTTTTTCGCGAGGCTCTTGAGGAGGTTAATCTTGATATGGCACAGCATCCCTATCGGGTGCTTGGCAAAGTAACGCCGCATGAGCATGGGGTTTTTGCATTTGAGCAGGTGTATGCGCTTGAAGTGACGGACGCCCCAAGCTATAACACCTTTGATTTTGTTGGATACGAGTGGTTAACGCCTGAGGATGTGTTAAAGCGCATAGCGGCGGGGGATAAGGCAAAGGGGGATTTGCCTAAGCTTGTACAGCTTTTTTTGCATGAGATTTTTTAACACGGTTGTTTTTTTAAGTCTTCGCTTATGTTTTGCCTTCTAAGGTACTTTAGTTTACAATGATATTGTTTGTTTTAGGTTTCAATAAATATTTTTTTATTATAGATCATGACGTTTGGAGAGAACTAATGAATAATGAAGTTTTAAAAAATTGTGTTAAAAAATATTGGAATTTTGCCTCGTGTGGAACTGAATTTATAAAAAAAACTAAATTTTCAACGGAATATTTTGATGCTATTCAGGATTTTAGATATACCATAGAACCAGAAATTTTTTCATTTGCGCAGTTTACGAGATTCCATGGGAAAAAGGTCCTTGAAGTAGGGATTGGTGCAGGGACTGATTTTTTGCAATGGGTTAAAAGTGGTGCGGTTTGTTATGGTATAGATTTAACAGAAGAAGCCATAGCAAATGTTTCTCAGTTACTTGCTCAGCAAAATTTATCTGCCGTGGAGATAAAAGTTGCTGATGCCGAACACATTCCCTATACGGAAAATTTTTTTGATTTAACATATTCTTGGGGGGTTATTCATCATTCTCCAGATACTATACGATGTTTAGATGAAATAATTCGTGTTACCAAACCAGGCGGTACCATCAAACTGATGGTTTACAATAGACGTTCTCTTTTTGCTTTTTATATGTACCTAAGATATGCCCTTTTAAAGGGGAAGCCTTTTCAAAGTTTTTCAAAGGTAATTTATGATCATCAAGAAAGTATTGGAACAAAGGCTTATACTCGTAAAGAATTAATAAATATATTGGCAACGAAATCTGTAGATATAGTTTCCATAAAATCTCCCGTAACGAATCATGATCTTTTATATTATAAATCTAAATTGATACGTTTTATCCCTTATATTTTGGCATGTATATGCGGCTGGAATAGTGTTGGGTGGTTCATGCAAGTTGAATTAAAAAAAATGGACACTGGTGAAAAAAGAAGTTAAGAGTATTTATCTTTATGATGATCAAGGGTTTGTGATGCCATGATGCGGCGCTTTTTTGTATGCCGGGGGGCGCCGTATAGCTACACCACCAAGGCTGGGTGCCGGGCGGTAGCTCTTACCGCATCGTTATGTGATGTACCACGTACGGGTGTGTATTATCATGGTGGCGGTTTTTTTGAACATGCTGAAACATGCTCTTAAACAAGTGTTATTGCTACATATGAACATAATGGTTCCACTATTATTTTTACAGTTATTCCCATGTATAAACATGTGCCCATTCGACATTTTTATCTAATAAAATTCCTCCATTTATTCGAAAATCCCACACGCCTTCTTCTTGTTTTTCTTTTTTGTACCAAAATTGTGATGTTGTTAAGCAACATAAAATGTCATAAATAGAAATTGAGCATTCATAATAAACGGATAATTCAAGTCTGAAGTGCAACAACTTAGGGCAAACGCATTTAACATATAGAATTTAACAGTTTTTTTAGAATGATAATATTTCAATCTGTCGCTTATGATGTTTTTTGGCATCCTTGAAAATATTTTATATAAAAAGTTTAATTGACAAGCTCGAGGTTTTTAGTATGATTCGCCAGATAGAATCTGTGCAGCCGTTACAAAATGTATTGGAGAAGAAATGCAAAAGATCATAATTGATGTTGGTTCATCAACAGTAAAAGTTTATAGTCTTTCTGATGGAGGAGAACTTAATTTACTCGAAACAAAAAGTTTTAAGTTTAAAGATGGTTTCGATCCTAAATTAGGTGTAACTGAAAAAAATAAACAATCTCTTTTCGATTATATAAATAAAATTGCAAATGAGCATGAAAACACCCTTCTAAAAGTGTATGCAACTTACGTGCCTAAATGACACGGTGTATCTTAGGGGTGCTTCCTATTTTTTAAAAAATTTTCCTTTTTTATTTATCTTCTACAAATTCAACATTTGGTTCATATGAAGCGATAATGTCTAATATTGAATTGGATTCAATGATTGCAAAATGTATAAGTGAATAGTAATCGGCGATGCCTGATGATTCTTTTGAGAGGAGTTGCAGATATGATGAATTAGTTACTTTAAAAAAAGTCCATTTTGTATAAAATTTTTTCCCATATTTTTCATCAAGAAATGCGGCAGTGTCTAATCTAAATGTTTCATTGGTCCACTTATAAGAGCTAATTGCATACTCAAAGGTTATAATCACTTTTTTTTTTTCGTTTTTTTCATCACATACAACTATTTTTAATCCTTTTTTTAAATCATTCGAAACTGATTCGATATAATATTTTTCAGATAAATCACTTACAGGCTCCCATGTTTTCCATTCTTCTTTTATATTTTCTTCTTCCATGATTTATTCATCCTTTATTTAGGTTCATATCTAATTTTAATACTTTTTTTTCCATCATAAATTTCTAAAGTAGGTCTACTATCTTGACTTTTATTTCTAACGTTTACGGTTCTACCATCAGGTAATTTACCAATTTTTACAATTTTTTCTCCATTAACAATATCTTTTGTATCTTTTACGCCTATTTTATCAAAATTTTTCAAAGCATCCTCAAATACTCCTGGTTTTTCAAACTGCTTGGTGCTGCCCATTGTTTCTCTTCCAGGGTTGGCGCCTTTGAGAATTTTATCAATAGCTTCATCAGATAATGCTTTATCCTTGTCTTCTTTTGGTTGTTCTTTATCCGTGGAGCTATCATTAGAATTTTCATCTGTGGACATTTCAAGAAATAATTGTTCTTTATGTCCTTTGTCAAATAACGTATAGAGTGCATAAGATTCCAACGCAGCGGCGCCTATCGCCCAGCCGCCGGGGCCTGCAAGTAAACTTACGCCCCCGGCGGCAATGCTCGCTTCTGCTAAAGATAATGATGCTGGGGTGGAGCCAAA
>MFRH01000004.1:6264-41423 GCA_001783275.1 Candidatus Margulisbacteria bacterium GWF2_35_9 | reverse complement strand
CTGTGGATAAGTCATGGATAATTATTTGAAAATCTAGTTCCATGGGAATTCGACCCATATATCCCTATTAATATTTTGCCCAATAAAATCGATTTTCTCATTCGATTTTCCCTTATCTAAAAGAATGGCCCAATGGTAATTGTCAGAAATTTGTTTAAGCAAGTCATTGATTAAATTGAATGTAGCCCCTGTATCAAGGATATCATCAACAACCAAAGCATTTTTAAAGTGAATATCTTTTGGAAAATATAGAACCTTGGGGCTAATTAATTGTTTATCAGCATAAAGCTGTGTGTTAATAGTGTATACTTTTTTAATATCAAGTTTATAAGATAGCTGTCCTGCTAGAAATAATCCACCTCGGACAATACCGATAATTGCATCAAATTTAATATTAGAATCATGAATATTTTGAATAATTTTATTTGTTAATTTATCAAAATCAGTCCAAGTGAGTTTTTTGTTTTCTTCTGTTACCATTGTTTCCTCGTTAGCTCTATTTTGACAGGCGCTTTGATTCATTCATTATATATAATGGGGGTTATGATGGCAACAAATCATTCGTAAGGTGGTATAATTAGACCATGAAAGAAGCAAGGTATTACAGTGTATTAGAGAATAAACGTGTTCAATGTGAGCTATGTTTGAATCATTGCCGAATTGGTGATGGTCAAAAAGGCTATTGTCAGATAAGAGTCAACAAAACAGGTAAATTATGGACCGAAACATTCAATAAGTACTCTTCAATTGCGATTGATCCCATAGAAAAAAAACCGCTGTATCATTTTTATCCTGGACATAACATATTATCATTGGGTTCTATCGGTTGTAATTTCCGTTGCAAGCACTGCCAGAATTGGGAAATATCACAACCGCAGCGATCTACAATTATAAGGCCCTTAGAACAAGTTGACCCTCTTCATATTGTAGATATGACCATAAAAAATGGACTGAAATTAGTTGCTTTTACATATAATGAACCGCTAATAAATAGTGAGACAATCTTTGAGGCTGCTAAGGTGCTGAAGGCGAAAAACATTAAAATAGTACTTGTGACGAATGGATTTGTTAATTTGGAGGTGCTCAAAGATTTTGGTGAGTTAATTGATGCATACAGCATTGATCTAAAGGCGTTTACAAAGTCTAAATATAGAGAACTGACAGGGGTAGATGCGTTTGAAACAGTAAAGAATAATATCGAGTTTCTTGTTGCAGAAAAAAGACATGTTGAATTAGTAACAAATTTAGTGACGGATATAAATGATGATGAGAAGCAAATAGAAGAAGCTGCAACATGGATATTTAAATTAAATCCCAATATCCCTTGGCATATATCCATGTTTAGACCGATGCTTGATTACAAACAAAAAACCCCAATTAGCAATACGTTTTTTGAAAAGGCGATTTTGATTGCAAAAATAGTCGGACTTAAAAATGTCTATGGGCGCTATGAAGATATTACGCAGTGTCAGAACTGTAAAAATATATTGGTGGCTCGAAGAGGGTTTTCAGTACTAGAAAATAACTTAGATGGAATTAGATGTAAAATATGCAAGCAAAGTGTGCCATGTTTGTTGAATTAAGAGTTTAAAAAGATATATATAGATATAAGTAGAAAGAAGGATAAAAATGAGTAAAAAAACAGTAATTGCAATTGATGGCCCTGCTGCTTCGGGTAAAAGTACAGTTGCTAGGTTATTAGCCGATAAACTTAAATTTTCATATATCAATACGGGAGTTATGTATCGAGCCATTACTTATAAATGTTTAATAAAAAATATTAATGTCGAGGAAATGAGCCGAATAGAGCAGATAACAACTATGACAAAGTTTACAATTGTTCGTAATCAGATACTGGTAGATGGAGAGGATTTGTCTGATAAAGTAGCCTTGCAAGAAGTTGCTGCAAATGTGTCAGCTTTCTCAAAAATTCCACAGTTACGAGATGTTCTTATATGTAAACAGCGAGAATTGGCAAAAAAACATTCGGTGATCATGGATGGAAGAGATATTGGAACAGTAGTTTTTCCCAGTGCTACGTACAAATTTTATTTAGATGCCTCAGTGGAAATAAGAGCAAAGAGACGGTATTTGGAGTTATTAGAAAAAATTCCATCGGAAAATGTAACACTAGAAGATATTAAGAAGGAATTAAAGGAAAGAGATAAAAGTGACCGAGAAAGAATTATTTCCCCGCTGTCGATAGCTGATGATGCGATTGTTATTGATACATCAAAAATATCAATAGATGAAATGGTTATTAAGCTTTATAATATAGTTTCTGAGAAATAGAAGGGACATATATATGTTTGGCAAATTTTTTAAGGTTATTAATAAATTATTAAAAAAGGACAAAGTAGCATATACTCGAAATAATTTTTTTACAGGGCTGGTTGTAATTTTACCTTCGATTATTACAATTTGGATTATTATTTTTATTTTTAGATTATTTGGATCACCAAGCGGTCGGTTTATTAATCTTTTTCTCAGAGGAAAGCTAAACGAATTTTCAGAAGTAATTTTAGGCTTTTTGGTTGCGATTGCCCTCATTACCACGATTGGTTATTTTGCAAAAATGGCATTTATAAAATCTGCAGCAAGGTACTTTGAGAAGTATTTTACGTCCTTACCATTTGTTAACATGGTTTATACGACAACAAAAACAATAATACAATCGGTGACAACAGATAATAAATCTTTTAGAAGTGTTGTATTGATTGAATTTCCAAGGAAAGGTATTTATTCATTAGGGTTTATTACAAAAGAAAGTTTTCCAGATTTAACAAAAGGAAGACAGGAATTTGTTTCGCTTTTTGTTCCGACAACACCAAATCCCACATCCGGGTTTTTTCTGATGATGCCTAAAAAGGATGTTCAAGTACTCAGTATATCAATTGAAGAGGGTCTCAAGCTAATTGTGTCTGCGGGAGTAATTTCCCCAAACGATGATGTTTTACAACCTCAAACTGAACCGCAATAAGCTGTAAAAAATAAATTCGTTTAAAAAATAAAAAATAGGGCATACTTCCTTATAGGCATGTAAGGAAAGGGGTCATATTGTGATTGTTTTTTTATTTTTTGTGTTTCTAGTGGTGATAGGTATCAGTATTTTTATTCTGATTCATCAAAAAATAAAAGAGCCTATATCTACAGGGAATATTAATATTGTTATCGAAAATAAACAAATAAAAAAAGAAAAAACCTCAGATAGAGCTGAAATAATAAAAGAAGCAGAAGCACTATTTTATACACTTCAGAAAAAATACTTGTATTCTCCGCTACCGTTCAAAACACTTGGCGATTTTTATGTTGGGAAAGAGCTTAATGATAAAGCAATTGAGAAGTACAGTCAGATGATTAAGTATTTAAATTCAGATTTAAATATGGATAAGCTACAGGACGTTGTTTCTTTTTTAAAGGAACAAGGGGTTGAGACAAAAGCTAACGAGATCGAGCAATATTACGAAAAAGGAAAATAAAAAATGGAACAGATTAATAATCAAATCCAATCAAACTCGATAAGCAATAGTGCTGAAACGGGTGATTTATTTAATGAAATTGATTCTCTATTAAGTGGATTAGAACGCTTAACGGAGGGTGCTTCCAAAAACAATATTAATATCAATATGAATAATGCAATTATAAGTGAGGACAAAGTCATCGAAGATGAGGTTATTTATAAAGAAAGTAATAGTTTTGTTGAAAATGGAACTAAGTATATAGAGTCACTAGAGCAGGACAGAATGATGAAAGTGAAGCAGAAGCAAATCCTTGTGAAGTTAGGTCAAGATAGAATAAATGCTGCAATGGAAGGGAAATCCTATTCCAGAAATCTGGATGAAGGGGTTATGTTAAATACGACGAAGAAAGACATCAAAGATAGTTCATTAGAAGAGAATAAACTGGATGCTAAAACTGTTATGAAAAAAGAAAATATTGAAGATATTATAGATGTTTCGGAAGATTTGAATGAAGAATTTATTAAAAAAGATCAAGAAAAGAATTTTGATAAGAAGGATGATTTTACGAATAATGGCATAAAGAGAAAAAAAGAATCAGGCGATAAGGATGCTCATGAAGAGAAATCAAATCAGGAAGAAAAAGATTATGAAATAGAAGAAGATGAAATAATAGAAATAGAATTAACAGATGATGATAATTCATTTATTAAGGCATTTCATAATGTTTCAGATTTGGAGAATATTATCAATATCGGGGAAGAGATTAAGAAAGAGGTAATAAAGACAAGTAATGAACGATATATGTATAATTACCTCGGAAATCATTTGCAGCAACAAGCGAAGATTATGAAAATTCAAGACATAAAAAATCGTAAAGGCAATACGAAAACTCAAAATATTCAAAAACTGAGAAAACGATTCAACCATGGTCGAGAAGATGTGGTGGTTGAACCAATACCTAAGAAATATGAAAAGCTGGAAGTAAAAACAAATGTTCAGCCACTAGACATAATACAAGATAAAATAATTGAAGCAGTTGAGACATTTTTTCTACAAATGAAAGCATTTTTCTTTAATCTAAAAATTCGAACGGATGATGGTAGCAAGAAAAAAAATCAATTAAATGAGCTCAAGAAAAAAATAAATGAACTTCAGAGCGAATTGGATCGAAAAGAAAAAGAGCGAATTAATGAAATAAAAGAAAGCAAGCAGAATATAAAGAAAATTAAGAAATTAATTAGCGAAGTTGACTGGAAAAAATAGAAACGGGGTTTAATGAATGGGAAGTAATAACCTTCAGATAAATCAAATAGCGTTAAATAATCAATCCGATGAAGTTGCAATATTAAACGAAGATACCCTGTTTAGCGAACTTGATACGATTTTTAACAATTTACAAGACCTTATACCTGGTCAAAACAATAAGCAAAAAGCGCTAAATTTTAACTCTCAATCAAATGTGAATGAAATGAAGTCTTTTGAGGAAGAAGTGCTATATGTTGAAAATAAGGATATCGTTAAAGATAAGACAGAGTATCTTGCCAACTTGGAGCTAGATCGAATTCAAAAACTGAGACAGAAAGAATTGTTAGTAAAAATTGGACAAGAACGCTTATCCGCAATGAATGAAGGGAAAGAGTATACCCGAGGAATGGATGAAGGGGTGTTGCTTAATACCAATAAGAAGGACCACATGAAGGTAGTGGATAAAGAAGAGTCAGCTCAAAGTGCAATGAAAGAAGAGTCAATTGGGGATATTGTTAGTGTATCGGAAGAATTAAATGAAGAGTTTATTAATAATAATCGAACATTCATGTCGCAATCACAATCAGACGAACTTGATAAAAAGGAAAAAAAGGATTCAAAGAAAGTCAATAAGAACGAAAAGCAACATCAGTTAGAAGAGGATGAGTTTCTACTCGTCACGTTAACAGGAGATGAGAAAAACTTTATTAGCAAATTTAACAGCCAAATAAATGAAATAGAGAATAATTCTAAACATAATAATCAACAAGAACCTAACAAAGAAGAAATCACAGAAGATACCCTTCTAGCACAAATTGAAAGAAGAATAAGTCGAATTGCTCCGGTGATCGATCGTAAAGGTCCTCGATTAAAGCCATCTCTCCAGAAAACAAAAGCAATAAGTAATTTGCGAAAAAAGTTTAATAAAAATCACTAGATACTAATCCAATCCAATAAATAGATTAAAAAATCGTTCTTGATTAACTTTGTAGAATCAATTATAGTTATGCTACCGTAAATCAATGGTGTGTTATGGTTAATACGGTTGTCCCGTTTCTGATTATTTGTAATATCGTATGCATAACATTAATTCTAGGAGGAGAAAATGAAAGAATATAAAATAGCGGTTATTCCTGGCGATGGAACTGGTCCAGAGGTTGTTTCAGAGGGTATTAAAGTTTTAAATGCAGCCGGTAAAAAATTTCATATCAAATTTAAATATGATCAATTTGATTTAGGTGGAGATCGCTACTTGAAAACAGGAACAATTCTTTTAGATGAAGAAGTTGAAAAACTCAAAACCTATAAAGCAATATTTCTTGGTGCCATCGGGCATCCAGACGTAAAGCCAGGAATACTTGAAAAGGGTATTCTGCTAAGACTTCGATTTGAAATGGACCAGTATGTTAATTTAAGACCGATAAAATTATATGAAGGAGTTGAAACTCCGATAAAAAATAAAGGTCCTAAGGAAATTGATTTTGTTGTAATTAGAGAAAACACAGAGGGGCTTTATGCTGGAGCTGGCGGAGTACTTAAGAAGAATACTCCAGATGAAGTTGCAATTCAGGAGTCAATCAATACGCGTAAAGGCGTTGAGCGTTGTATCCGTTATGCGTTTGAATATGCCAAAAATAATGGAAGAAAAAAAGTAACACTAGTTGGAAAAACAAATGTATTAACATTTGCCTTTGATTTGTGGCAACGAGCATTTAACGAAGTAGCCACTGAATATCCCGGGATCACAGGTGATTATGCCCATGTGGATGCAACGACAATGTGGTTTGTAAAAAACCCAGAATGGTTTGATGTTATTGTTACAGATAATATGTTTGGAGATATCATTACAGACTTAGGCGCAATGATCCAAGGTGGAATGGGAGTTGCAGCCGGTGGGAACATCAATCCCGTAGGGGCTTCAATGTTTGAACCAATCGGTGGAAGTGCTCCCAAGTATACTGGAATGAATGTGATAAATCCTCTTGCAGCTATATTGGCCACACAGATGATGATGGATCATCTTGGAGAGCCGGAAATGGCTGATTGTATTGAAAAAGCAGTAAAGGCTACAATTAAGCAAATGGAAAGTATGTCAGCTGGGAAAATGGGATATTCAACTACTGAAATTGGTGATTTAGTAGTTAAAAACATAGTATAAATAATAAAACAGCCTCATGAGTAATTCATGAGGCTGTTTTCAAATCCCCTAAAAAATTAGATAGAAAAATGTCGAACTAAGAGTTTCGTAAATTTATTATTTAATATATGGCTGGTTTTATAAGCGAAAATTTTTCCTTGAACAAAGTACCCAGATGAATATAAATCCCCTAATAGGTCTAATATTTTATGCCGTACAGCTTCATTATTAAATCGAGGGGTAGAAATATAATTCTCTGCATTGTAAACAAGTGCATTTTCCATAGTTGCGCCCAGCGCTAAACCTGCAGCATGTAGCTTTTCAACGTCATTAATGTTTCCAAACGTACGATTGGGGTTGATCGAGTGAATAAAATCGGAACGTTTTGAAAATATATAGTTCTGAGTGCCAATGGGAGTGTTTGGAAAATTGATGGTGTAATTTATATATAAATGACGATGAGGTAGTGCAAAAAAGAAAGAGTCATTGTGAGTGAAATGAATTGGATGGGTAATGACTAAGGTTTTTATCTCTTTCGTAATCTTTCGTAACTTGTGTTGTTCAATAATTTCTAGTAATTCTCTGCCACTTCCATCCATTATCGGAATTTCTTCTCCTTCAATAACAATATAAAGAGCAGAGATTTTAAGAAACCATAAAACCGCACATAAATGTTCAATGGTCTTAATCCACACGCCATTCTTTTCTAAATTCGTTCCAAGATTAAGTGGTTTAATATATTTAAGTTTCAAAGGAATTTCTACATGTGTTGCACATGATCGGAAAACGATTCCAGGCGTATTTTTTGGCTCGAAGGTGATTTTTACCTTTTTTCCTGAGTGAATGCCTGTTCCTTCAATAGAAAAGCTATTGTTGACGGTGTAAACCATGTTTGCGCTAAAGGATATTGTGCCAGGAAACCCCAATGCTGAACGTCATTTTGTTCTGGGTATTATTGCCAATATCCGCCAGATATACATTCAACAGCATGTCGTCCATCACTTTTAATCTAACTCCGGATGATAAAACCCAAGTATCTTCCGATCCAATTAAATCACCAATAACAGTTAAATATTGGCTCATCAGCATTTCCACCCCGAACATGACCGTTGAACTAATCTTCCCTGCTAAGATATTGGATTTAAACCCAAGGTGACCAGCAAGTTTATTGGGAAATTTCTTGCTAAGCACGAGATAAAGATCCGTATTTGTGTGGGAAGACAGATTTGTCATTCCAGCGGCTAAACCGAGTGGATATTCAGACTTATCGCTAAGCATATAATATTTTGCGCTGATAAATACACCTTCTTTTATATTATTACCGATAAACCCAAGTTCAACCCCATCAAAAATTCCAAGATTGGCAAAGTAGTTAATTTGATGATGGCTTCCGTTTGACAATGCCTGTTGTAATAATTCCCAATTAAGACCAAAATCGAATTCTTTGTATTTAATGGATGTTGCAGCTGGCATATTTATTAGCCCGTTGGTTCCCAGTAAAGA
Organism: Candidatus Margulisbacteria bacterium GWF2_35_9; assembly: GCA_001783275.1. GTDB lineage: Bacteria > Margulisbacteria > Riflemargulisbacteria > GWF2-35-9 > GWF2-35-9 > GWF2-35-9. The sequence goes on along the minus strand of MFRH01000004.1, from coordinate 33,077 downwards.
TGGTGCTCCAAATAGAATTGGAAGCAATAGTAAAAGAATAAGTGTTTTTTTCATGATAAATTAATCCTCCTTGCGAATTTGTTTTTTTAACCAGTTGTTTAAAAATGCCTGTTTTTTGAATTCTTCTTTGTGTTTTCGAGCTGGAAATCCAGAAACGATTTCTCCATCGGATGTATTTTTAGAAACACCAGCTCTTGCCATAACCACAACCCCGTTCCCCACAGTGCAATGCCCAGTGGCACCGCTTTGACCTCCCCACATATTGTGATTGCCGATTATTGTGCTGCCCGCGATTGCTGTACTACTAGAAAAGACATTATGTTTACCAATAATACAGTTATGAGCAATCTGACATAGATTATCAATTTTTGTACCATCTCCGATTATAGTATCTTGAATTGCACCTCGATCGATACAGCTGTTTGCACCGATTTCAACATCATTGCCAATAATAACTTTGCTGATTTGAGGGACTTTATCCCACTCTTTTTTTTCATTCATTTCAAAACCGAAACCGTCAGCGCCAAGGACAACACCCGAATGAAGAATAGACCGACAACCAACTTGTGAATTATCATAAAGCGTAACATTTGGATAAATAACCGTATTCTCACCAATAACGACATTGTCTCCAATGGAAACATTACTGTATATAATTACGTTATTGCCGATGACCGTATTTGATCCGATTTTAACGAAGTCATCAATAAAGACATCTTTCCCAATTTTTGCATCTTTGCTAATAGATGAAAGTTTAGAGATTCCTTTCTTGGTTTCTTTAATTTCAAACAACGACACAAGTTTTGAAAAAATTTTACGTGGATTTTCAACAAGTATCATATGTTTAGCATTTAAATCAGCCGTAAAACTAATAATCGCTTTTGCTTTGGTTTGTTTTGCATCGGTTAAATAATGTTTATCGAGCAGAATCGTCAGGTCATCTTTGGTTGCTGTTTGGATACTTCGAATCTGAAGAACGTCGGTATCGTCACCTATAAGTTTGCCATTAATAGCGTTTGCAATGAATGATAATTTCATATATATAAGGTTAAAGTAACTTGATTAAAGATGCAAGTGGAGCTATTGATTATTTAGCTTGCTTAGAACTAGGCTAGTTAAATCCATTCCACCAATAACGACTACTTGTTTATCCAACACAACATCAATTCTAAGTTGTTTAGAAATCTTATTTGTTGCATCTACAATGTCCTTTTCAATTTTTTGAGATAATTCTTGATTTAATTGAAAGAGAGCCTCTTTTTGTGGTTGTAACTCTTGTTCAAGATCTTCTTTTAGTTGAAGCAATTCCTCTTCGGTTTTGTTTTCGGTTTTGGCTTTTTCAAGTTCTTCTTGTTTTAGCATTAAAACATCCTGAAATTCTTTTTGTTTTTTTGCTAAATCGGACTGAGCAGTTATGGCTCGGTTATATTGTTTAAGAATGAGTTGTGAATCAATATACCCAATAGAATCACAAAATGAGGCAGTAAATAGAACGAGTAGTAAAATAATTGTTTTCTTCATAGCTAATCTCCTTTTTTAAAATGAATTTTCAATATTAAAGTGAATAACTCCTTCACTACTATCAAGATTTTCATTGTATGGATTACCGTCACCCCAAGCATAATCAAACCGTAATGGGCCGATGGGTGTTGTTATTTTAAATCCGATACCTTTTCCGGTACGAATATTGTGTCCAGAGTTGTTGGTTCCGTAATAGGTAGTACATTCTGCATAACCTTTTCGAATAAAACCGGCATCATAAAAGGCATAAACCTGAACAATATCAGAAACATTATAACGAAGTTCAACGGTACCCAAACCTCTCATGCCACCAATTGCAAAAGGATAACCATCTTTATATCCACGAACGGTTGTTGCACCACCGGCAAAATAACGTTCAGTATCAAAGATTGTCCCAAAAGAAACATCACCTAGAAACTTAAACCCAAGTGCTAAATTATCAGCAACAGGGAAATACTTAAATGTACGACCTTTAATTTTAAGAAACTCAACGGTGGCTCCAAGTAGTTCAAGAGAGGTATTGGCCTTGAGAGAAATAAATTCACCGGATGAAGGGTTAAAAATATAATCTCTTGTATCATAGTTGATTCCAGCACCAATACTTCGAATGCGATATGGAGAAATACTTGAATCATCTGGTTTGACGTTATTTAACTGAGCAGTCCAGAAGCCACTGATCTCGTCTGTAAACGGTTTTCCCATGGTAATCTCTCCACCGGAACTTAATGCTTCAAGGCTAGAAGATTGATTGTATAGAGGAGTGGAAGGAAGGGATCCTAATCCAGAATCATCAATTTGCCCATCCGTGTTCCATAGCCTGAACGTTAGTGACGTTTTGTCTGGGTAGAACCAAGGATTATTATAGGTGAATTCATAGGTTAACTGTTTTTCGCCCCATTGTGCTTTGGTTGACATATTGTAACCTTCACCAAGGAAATTATTGAATCCTAGCTGGAGGAATCCAAAGAAACCGGAAGAAGAACTAATGCCGCCTCCAAATTGTAATGATCCAGATTTTTTCTCTTTCAGATTGATAACGACGACAACGTTGTCTGGGTCAATTCCAGCCATTGGTGGTTCAATATTAATTGCTTCGATGTACCCGGTATTGTGAAGATTTTGAATGTCTTTCTGAAGGGTGTGGATGTTGAAAGCATCACCCGGTTTTGTTTTCATTTCTCTGGTAAGAACATATTCTTTTGTAAAGGAAAGACCCTTAAAAAAGATATCTTCAACGAGGCCTTCTTTGATAACAAACGTTAGAATGTTATCATCTTGGGGTTCGAGAATTTCTTTGATACTCATCAAAACATAACCTCGTTCGTGATAAAATTTGGTTAAGGTCTGAATATCGGTTCTCAATTTTTTGAAATTAAGGGTTTCTCCCTGTTTGGTATTGAAGCTGGCGAGAATTTCACTTGTATCAAATGCATGTAACCCCACAAAGTATATTGTATTAACCACGGAATTTTCTTTAACCGTAAATATTATATTTAGTTTATCCTTATTAACATTTACTGTTTCTGCAGAGATATTATCGTTGAAAAAACCCATCTCATAGATAGTATCAATATCGTTTACAACATTATCGGTCGAGAAAGATTCTCCACCTTTTGAATTTAATAACGATAGAATACTTTCTTTCGGTATATTTTTATTTCCAGAGATGATGATTTCATTAATAGTATTTGAGAATAGAAAAGAAAATAATAATAAAATAAGTGCGGTTTTAATTGAATTCATGTAAGTTCCCCTTAATCGCTAATTTTGAGACACATTTTAACATAAATTAGATGAGTTGTCCCTCAAATTAAATTGATTTAACGTTAGAATAATTGCCCTAAGGCAAAGTGAAGAACGAAGCGATTGTTCTCCCCAAAAGCAAAATCAAATCGAAGCGGTGCGATTGGGGTAAAGATGCGAATTCCGGCACCGTAGCCAAATTTTAAATCGGATAAATTGATTTGATTATCACTTGCAAACCCGTAATCTGCAAAAAGAGCACCTTGGAGCCATGAAGTGAAGAGAACGCGGTATTCCATATTAAATAAGATCTTTCGATTTCCTAAAATAGCGCTCGAAATATTGGCATAGGATTCATCATAACCTCTTAGTGTATACGCTCCTCCAACAAGAAATTTGTCTTGTTCAAAAAGTTGCTGAACCTGAGTATTGTATAAAACATAACCAGTGGAGAAGTGAAAGGCGAGAACATCGGATTTGTATATATTGTAAAACACCGAATAGTCAAAATTATATTTTACATAATCAATTCCCCCAAACTTCAAAATCTGAAAAAAATTATTTCCTTTTTCAATAGTAAAATAGGCTTTGTACCCGGATAAAGGGTTATTGAGCTCTGTGGTTGTATTTTTAAGAATACTCAGTTTTAAATTGCGTTTGTCATAAGAAGAGGTTGAGTTGGTATCTTTCACTGCCTCACTGCTATACCCTACGATAGTTTGAATGTGAGACATTAAATTAAGTTCGGCATTTGTTTCCCATCCGATTCGTTGGACAGGAGTGATATTCGTAGTGTTGATACTTTCTTCAATCACCTGATTCCAGAATATAACATTAAGCGGTATAGGGCGATTAAGAAACCAAGGCTCGGTGTATTTTAAGTAATAACTATAGTCGTTTGCTGAGGTTGAAAAAATGCTTTGGCCTTTAAAATATAAACCCTCACCGGTGTTGCGAAAATTTGGAAATTTCAAGGTCAACGCAAGGCTCAATCGACTGTTTTGAAGTTGCTCAACACCAATTTGCAAATTGTTAATTTTTCTTTCTTGTACTTGATAAATACTATCGATATAACCGGATCTAGTCTCCGAGGGAGTGAGTTTAGGTATACTGACTTTTGAAAAATAGCCCAGTTTTAGCAAACTGTTTCGGTCTTCGTTCAAATAGTTAGAGTTAAAAACAGTGCCGGGAGTTATTTTAAGTTCACGCATTAAGAGTTTTGGGTTGACCTTATCGAGACCTTCAAAAGAGACAGAGTTTATGCGTCCTTCTTCTATATTAAAAAAGAGTGTTTGTATTTTATTAATAAAAAAAACATTGGTTACTTTTGCTAATATATATCCTTTGTCATGATATGCTTTTTCAACGACTTCTATGTCATGACTGATCGTTGAAATATTTAATATGGAATCCACTTTATTGCTGATCATATTCACCAATTCTTTATATCCAAAAATACTGGCATTATTAAATTCGATATATTTTATTGGAGAGTTCATAAAAACATTGAGAACAACTTTAACTGTAGAAAGGTCCGTTTTAATGATAGTTGCTGATAGATCTTGAATATAGCCACTATTCAACAAACTGCTGATATCATTGATCAGGTAAATTGTGTAGAATTTTTTGTTTTCTCCCAAGTATTGCAAGTAAGGTTTTAAATCTATATTTGTTTTGGCGTTAACAGATAATACAATTTCTCCGATTGTGTAATTGTTAAAAATATCCGGATTACTGGGCTTAATGGTTACAGCACCGCAAACAGATAATAGAAAAATAATAAGACTAAAAGTTAAAATTCGCATTGATTGAGAACGCTCCATATACATTATCCTGTAAATTATGATTACCATAGTTAATACTGATGTAATCATTTAATAGCCATGCAAGTTCATATTCAGTAAGTTTAACAGCATAACTGTTGGATACCGGATCCTGTGATATTCCAGTTTTAAGTTTAACGAACAGCTTTTTTAGAAACAAATCTTTCACATATTCAATCTGAACTTTCTGATCTGGAAGAGAGGATGTTTCTTCTTTGAAAACCGGTACAGTATTAATTATTTCTCCTCCAAGATTGTGCTCAATTTTAACGTCGTAAAGCCCCATTGTATTGGCAACATCTTTTTCAAAGGGTCGAAGCTGCTGGTCGATCCATAAATTAATTTGAGATGCAGAATAATTTCTAAGGAGTGCATTGGCTTCCTCGTTATTTTGTAGCCCTTTATTGATAAGACTTTGATAAAACTCGGGTTTTAACAGAACTGGCAATAGGTAGGTTGAAATGGTATCTAACTGTTCAGCAGTCAGTTGATCTAAATATATGCGTGGTTCGGCTAAGCTATAGGTATTATTATTTACGAGATAATGTTCAATTGAAAATGATTTTGCAGATGTCAGGAACCCTTCTATAAATATGATAAATAAATGTTCTTCCGTTTTGGTTTTAATATTGGTAGTTACCCCGGCGTTTCCTGTAACAGTGACCGATTTATTAATAATTGAATAGGCTTTAATATCAAAGTAAGGCTGTGTTTTGCGTTTGCCTGGATATTTGGGGTCAGGTATCATTCGCATATCAACAACATTATCCTTTATGTTTTCTGGAGACTGTTTAAAAATATCGCGTTGTTTGGATTTCTCCATTAATTGAAATACTTTATTCATAAAGACGATCTTACCGTTTTTTAAAATGAATTTATGTTCCAGATCGATTGTATTTAATGACCCTTTTACAGGGATATTGGAGCGGTCTTCTTCAAGTTGTATGGAAATATTATTTAACACATTATTTACGTCGGTGGAGAAGTCTTTTCCGGTAACATATATTTCTTTGTCCAGATTAATGGTTGTATCAAAAAGAATGGAGGGTTTATGCTTATCCGGTGATTTATTTCCGAGTATGAGTATTTTCCCATCATTAAAAGTAATTGACGTTCTTAAGATTGGCCCAGTTTCTTTTTCATTTAGAATATTCTCCTCATATTGTGCTTTTGATTTCTTTGAGAAGGGGATCAATAGAGTGCCGTTTAAGTATATTTGGTCCGTTTTTAATTTGCCTATGTAGATATTCTCAAAATTTATATTGAGTTGAGTGGGTTTGCAGGTTAAGTTAAGCATAATAGGCAGTGTATCAAAATTATTAAAAAAAGGACTGATAAAAATGGTTCCATTAACAACAAATTTATTTTCAGCAAAATTTGTATCGGGCCCTTGCCAAACAATAGTTGTTTGCGGAATAGATAAAACGTTATTTTTAAGAGTTAAATTGGCGCTATTTATTTTAAGGGGTGACTGAATTGGAAAATCAGGTACGAAGTCGATTTGAAAGTTGCTTAACACCATTTTTGATGCGTTAAAAAGCGGTTGATGAAGGGCTCCGGAAATATCGATGACAATATTTCCATAATTTGAAATTTTTCTTGCAGATGCATTAAAGATAGATAAAATATTGATATCATTTTCTAATAACTCAAGATGCAAATCTAAATCATCAGCCTCGCCTTTTTTTTCTTCCTTAAATAATGACGCCAGATTTACTTTCCCAGATAGAATGTTATTCGACTTATTTCCTTTAAAAGTTGTGGAAAGGTTAGAGATTGATAACTTTTGTGTATCAGGGGTATACATCGCAGACGCATTGATTTCTTCAAACAAGTTATCAAGAATTGTTAAATTGTTACAATTTATGTCAATATCAATGTCATCGTTTTTTTGTTTAGCAAGAAGCTTAAGAGAATCAAAAAAACCATAAATAATTCTACCGGATAGAATAGATAAATTGCTATAGAACTGGAAGTTATCGGTATTTGAAAGATGAAGATATCCGGTGATGGAGCCTTCTGCTGACGGCAGGTCATTTAATATTTCTTGTTGCTCTTTAATTTTGATAGAATCGAGGAGTTTTGCAACACTATTTTCTTTTAATGAATATAGATTTACATAATTTTTTTGAATTAGTTTATTATAATTTAATAATATATTAATCTTTTTTTGAGTATCTTTATCAGAGGCAGTGATAATTTTTTTATTATCTTCTGTCCATAAAGGTCGAAGTCTTTGATATAATTCCGATAGGTTTTCTAGGCGCCCTTTAATAAAACGACAATCCAGCGTATATTTTGGTTTAAAATTTATTGTTTTTTTCTTACTAAATTCCGTGGTAAGGTTTCCTGAAACATTGTAAATATCCTCCTTATTATATATGTCTAGATTATTAAAACTTAATAGAGAGTCATGTAGCTGGATGCTCCCTTTAACATTTGGAATATCAAGGGATTTATAAGAAATAAAATTTGTATCAATATTTAGGCTTAGAGTATAGTTCTCTTGTTTTCTTGAAATATGGCCGTCTAAGTTTTTAAAAAACAATTTGATAGTGTTTGGAACATAAACGATTTCATTGCTCTGAAGACGAGAATTGTAAAAATTGATTGAGAATTGTTTTATTGACTCATAAGATAAATCAAATTTTGCATTAGTAATCGACTGAATGAGGTGAGCATTATTTAATTGTAAGAGTCCATTATTCAGATTAATATCTCCTGACAGGTAATGGATATTTTGCGTGACAAAGTTGCTTGTAATAATAGAGGTATTAGTAATAATAAAATTGCCAGTAACCCCGTAGTTCTTAATAAATAAATCATTCTGGCTTGGAAACAAGTTTATTTTTCCACTAGCATATCCATAATAGTCAAACGCAGATGTTTTTACAAAAGATTTGCTGTGAACCATAGCAATATTTTCTAGTGAGAATAAACTATGAATAAGCCCTTTATTGCTAGTTTTTGCATGGATATTGATGGCGGAATGATTGTTCTTAAGATTCATATCAATAAAAACAAACTTGTCGATAATCACTTGTCCGTTTCCAGATAATATATCGGTTTTAAGAAAATCAGTATGGAAATTTGCATTGGTTAAGACACACTTTCCGGTTGTTGTATCCAGTGGATTCTTCTTGAAAGCATCATTAAAATAACCTTTAAAATTTCCCTGAATGCTAGAATCAAAAGAATAGGTGCCGATTTTAGAGCTAAAGAAATAAAAATTATTAGTTTCAATAGGATATATTTTGTTATTAATATTAATATCAAAGTAATGCTTGTTATCAAGATAACCATCAAAGAACACCTTAGATTTTAGTGAATTAAGAGAAGCAAAAGAGTTTTTTAGAAAAAGCAGTCGGTCTGCTTTCTTATTCCAGAAAAGGGTTACTGCTTTTAAGTCCTGACCGAAAACAGTTGCAGTATTGCTGCTAAAGAGAACAGTGCCTTTAATATCATCTCCTGTATTATATAAGAGAAGTTCTAAATTTCCTTTGTTCAAAAATTGGGGAGACTGAAAATAATCATGAATCGACACATCCTTTAAAGAAATTTGCATGTTAATAATGGGAGCTTTTTGATCTCTTAGTATCACTGTTCCTTGACCCATTCCGGAGCCCATATATGAATGGATAACAGGAATTTCTAAGTTGATTTTGTTTTTTTTCATACTGAAACTCAAATCTGTATTATTCACGGTGTATTGGAATATATTCCCAGTGTAATTATGAACTTTTCCAGACATAACGAGTTCTTTATCGAGATCAGTAAATAACTTAAACGTAAACGGCCCAGAACCGTTCAAATTCCAGTATTGAAGAAACGGAAGAAAGCCATAAGCGTTTTTATATTTAAGATTATTGGCAACAATGTTTAAGTTGAGTTTATAGAATTCAAGAATGTCTCCATTTACCTCAAATTCTTCATTAGAAGCCACTCCCTGAACATGTTTGATAAAGACGCCTTTATTTGAGACGAGTACTTTCCCTCCGGTAATAGATAATAGTGGCGGGAGCCATTTTGTCTTCAGTGTGCCTTCTCGGATGTTCACTGATACATCAATCGCTATTGGAATATCCGTTTTTTTAATGACTTGATTGGGTTTCAGTGAAACATCCACTTCTCCCACTGCATTTGTAAAGGTTAGCTCGGGCATATTAACAAAGTAATTAATAATATCCGATATTTCAGATTGATCGGTATGAATATTAATTTGATAATCACCTTTTCGAATCGCTCCGGCTATTTCAACATTGTTTTCAGTTTTATTTAGCGTCCCCTTTGCTTTAATTTTCGTTTGTTCTTTTGTCAAATCGATAGCAGCGGTAAGATCAAAGAGCCTATGAGTTTTCCCTTCTTTAAACGGTTGTGGGCCAAATCCCCGTTCATCGATGTAAGTTAAAGAACATTTTCTAAATTTTATGTCAAATTCAGGTGGATGGTCTGCTTGTGCATTTTGTGTTGTTGATTCCGATTGCCGAAGTAAAGAAATGAGATTAAAACTATCATCTTTATAATGATGGATAATGGCGTTTCCATTAGTTACCTTAATTGAAGTAATGGATTTCATAATGTCTTTTGTTTGTAAAAACTGAAGTGGCTTAAAGGAGATATTAATCTTTTCAATTTCAAAAATATTGCGATTTGTAAGGGTTGGATCGTTAATTTTAATGTTTCGAATGACGAGAGAAGAGAATCGACTTAAACTCACAGAAGAAAGCGAAACTTTTGAATTTATTGATTGAGCAACATTTGCTAGAACTTCTTTTTTAATAAAATTATTTATAAATATTTGAGATGAAATAATTATAGCTGCAATGCCGGTAAATAATATCAAAAGATTTTTTTTCATTGTTAATTGTATTATAATGTCTTTCAGGGATTTTTATAACCACGTAAATAGGAGATATTTAAACATGGAGAGAGATTCTGCCATATTATTAATTGCGGCTCCGGATAGAGAGGGCCTTGTATATACGGTTACCGATTATATTTATAGAAATTCCGGAAATATTCTTCATGCTGAACAACACATCGATTCTTCTGAAAATATATTTTTTATGAGGATAGAATGGGATATTACGAATTTTAAAATCAATCAGGAGAATATTTTATCTTCTCTAGAAGATATGAAGCAAACCTGGCGAATGGATATTTCCTTATATTTTTCCAAAGTAAAAACAAAAACAGCGGTTTTTGTCTCAAAAAAAGATCATTGTTTGCATGATGTATTATATAAAACAAAAAACAGAGAATTAGGGATCGATATTTCATGTATTATTAGCAATCATGAGGAAAACCGACGGTTGGCACAGTATTACGAAATTCCTTTTTATCTCTATCCCATGTTTAAGGACAATAAGCAGGAGCAGGAGCGGATGCAATTGGAATTAATGAAGAATATGGGAATAGAGTTGATTATATTAGCTAGGTATATGCAAATCCTTTCACCAGAATTTGTAACTCATTATCAAAATAGAATTATCAATGTGCATCATTCCTTTCTTCCAGCGTTTATTGGCGCAAATCCCTATAAACAGGCATACGAAAAAGGAGTCAAAATTATAGGTTCGACTGCTCATTATGTTACGGATGATCTGGATAAAGGGCCGATAATTGCTCAAGAAGTAATCCATGTAGACCATAAAGACAGTTTGGACGATTTTATTTGCAAAGGGAAGGAACTGGAAAAGCAGGTTTTAACTAACGCAGTGAAGAAACATAGCGAGCATAAAATTCTTGAGTTTCAAAATAAGACAGTAGTATTTGACTAGACCGAGTGACCTTGGTATAATAATCCAGCCTTAACAAAAGGTGTATGAATGACGCGGGATGGAGCAGTTGGTAGCTCGTCGGGCTCATAACCCGGAGGTCGTTGGTTCGAGTCCAACTCCCGCAACCAAAACTATATGAAGGTCTCAAGTGTTCTTGAGGCCTTTTTAGTTTCTAGGCAAAACAATCAATAGACACTTAGATCGTTTTATTTTTTCCAGTTAACAATAATCTTTTCAGTTGGAATCTTTTTTTTAGCTAATAAAGCGAGTTTTTTAATTTCGTCTACACAACAGTCTATCGTTTTATGTGTATCAATTCGGCTGATGAGTTCATCTGTAAATTCTGATATGAGTAGTTCTTTTTGCATTGTTTGCCTCCTTGGTGGATTATATATAAACATTGTAGCACTCTAAAAAAAATAATAAAGGAATAAGATTTTAATAAAAAATGATTACAAAAGATAAGTAAAAATAAAATATCGGGACTTAACAATTTTTAAATAGTAAAGTACTATATGTACTGTATTATGAAAATAAATAAAAAAGTGGTTAATGATATCGTCATTTTTACTCCTGAAAAGTTGGATGAAGATCGCTCTTCAGAAGAAGGTGTGACGATTGATATCGGCAATAATAAAATTTTAGTCGATGAGATTGATCGTGAGTTAGAAAAAGGTAAAAATAAAATAATAATCAACCTTAAAAATATCTCTTTTGTCGATTCTTCAGGCCTTCAAGGGTTGTTTACATGTGCGATCAATGTAAAAAAGAGAAGCGGTAAACTGCTTATCAGTAATACAAACAATAATATTTTAAGAATTTTTAAAATTACAAGTCTTTTAGATATTGTGGCTAACTTTAAGGATGAATCACTCGCAATCGATAGCTTAAAGGATTAAAAAGTGTCTGTATATATACTGCTAAATATTGGCTATTTGCTGATGTTTATAGCCCTGACGGTCAAAGATATCCTATTTCTTAGATGCATGCTAACTTCTGCTCAATTCATTATGATTGGATACTCGATTCTCATTGGAAATTATATTGTTACATTTTGGAACTCAGTTTTTGTTATTCTGAATATTTACAAGGTTATTGGTATTATTAAGGATAGAAAACCCATTAAAATGGAAGAAGATATTTTAGCAGTATACCAAGCACATTTTCCTATCATGACCAGAAAGGAATTTCTGTATTTTTGGAAATTAGGCGACAAACAAGAGCCTAAAAATGGGAAAGCTATTATTACCAGAGGAGAGAAACTAAATAATTTAATGTTCATTACTGGGGGAAAGGCAAGTGTTAGAAAGAACTTTAAAGAAGTTGCAATTCTTAATCGAGGAAATTTTGTAGCTGAAATGAGTTTATTAACTGGCGAAGCTGCTTCTGCAACGGTTGTTGCACAAGAAGATCTTCAATATATGCAATGGACACATTCTTTGGTTAAAAAAATGGAGATGGAAATGCCGGAAATATGGAATAAAATTTTAGCTACAATTGGTAAAGATTTGGTTGAAAAAGTAAAGATGGCGTCAACGAAGTAATTAGATAAAATTAGAGTAAGCGATTATTCTTTAAACGAGATAGTATTTTCCCCTCATCGAAAGGTTTTATAATATAATCATTACAGCCTTGAGCAAAACATTCTGTAATTTTCTCTTTATTGAAACTGCTGGTAACCATGATTATTTTTGAACAATCGTCCTGTTTTAATCCTAACTCTTTTTCAAAGGCTCTTAATTCAATTAGGGTTTCAATGCCATCAAACTCTGGCATAGCAATATCAAGTGTAATTAGCTGAATTGGGATATTTTCTTTAAGGCTTTTTTTGTAGTAGGAGATTGCGCTTTTGCCATCATAAAATACTTTGATATCCCCATAAGACGACAGTATTTCTGAAAGTTTCTTACTGCTGATAACTTCGTCCTCTACAATCAGTATATTCATTTATAACCTCTTTTATGTGATTAGTTTCTTTAAAAATAACTTTAATGGTCGTTATTAGTTAATATTAACCAATTCAGTGAAATTATGCAATTAGTTACTTAATAATGCCGGACAGTTCTACAAAAGATTATTACTTTTTAATCGAGCCAATAGTTTCTTTTCGTCGAAGGGTTTAATAATATAATCGTTGCAACCTTTTTCAAAGGACTCTGTAATCTTGTGTTTATCAAAGCTACTGGTAATCATGATAATTATTGCAGAATCATCTTTATTAATATGATAGTTGCTTTCAATGGACCGTAATTCTTTTAGCGTATCAATGCCATCAAACAATGGCATAGCAATATCTAAAGTAATTAAATCAATTTTATCGCCCTTACGGATGATACTGTCATAAGCTTCAATTGCTTTTTTGCCTTCATAAAACACACTGCAAGTGGCATAGGGTTCAAGTATTTCAGATAACTTTTTACAGCTAACTACATCATCATCAATTATTAGTGCGTTTATTTTTTTTGTCATTGTTCTCAGTGTATTATATTATGTTTTTTTAGACGGGCAAGAATAGTAACTTCATCAAAAGGTTTTAAAATATAATCGGTACAGCCTAGGGACAACGCCTTATTTACCTTTGATTTGTCTGTATTGGCAGTGACCATTAAGATGGGAGTTTGTTGAGTGGGAATAATCCCAGAAATTCGTTCAAGAACGCGTAGTCGATGGAGAACTGTAATACCGCTAGCGCTTGGCATGGAGATGTCTAACGTAATAAGACCGATTTTCTTTTTATCGCGCAACATATTACCAAAGTAAGTAATTGCGCTGTTTCCTTCAGGAAATTCATGACAATCACCGAATTGTTTTAAAATTTCTGTCAGTTTTTTTCTGGCAACTAGTTCATCATCAACAATTATAATATCCATAAATCTTTTTTCCTTAAATGAGCAAATGATTATGTAGTTTATCTATAATTTTTTCTTCATCAAAGGGCTTAACGATATAGTCACTACAACCTTGCGTGAGAGAATTCATTAGGTTTTTTTGATCGTTCATGGATGTTACCATGAATACTTTAGGTCGGTTACTTGCAGGTACATTCTGGGCTTTCTGAAGATCTCTTATCAATCCGAGCGTTTCAATCCCAGTAAGTTTTGGCATATCAATATCTAAGGTGATTAATCCGATCTGGGTATTTTCTTTTACGGCATTTTTGTAAAACTCAAGGGCGCTGGCCCCATCAGAAAATTCAAAGCACTTTCCATAAGCTTGTAATATAATACTCAACTTCTTACGACTGATTAGTTCATCATCCACTATCATTATGTTCACAAGTAATCTCCTGTTTTATTCACTAACAATTATATTTTGTTTTTTAAGCCGAGCAATAATTGCTTCTTCATTGAACGGTTTAAGAATATAATCATTACAACCTTGAGATAACGCTTCCATAACATTATCGCGATTAACGCTAGATGTGACCATAATTATTTTAGATTGATTTACTTCTAAGACATTATTATCAACCTCTAGGGTTCGAATTTTCTTTAATACAGCAAGACCGTTTAAGTAGGGCATTGAGATATCAACTGTAATAAGATCAATCTGCTGTTTGCTTTTTATCATTTTTTCAATAGCAACCAATGCGGAATCACCACGGTCAAACTCAATACATTCTCCATATGGCTTTAAAATCTCACTCAGCTTTTTTCTGCTGATTAACTCATCATCAATAATTATAATGCTCATTTTTTAACTTCCTCCTGAAAATAGGTTGCGAGGCGATCAGACTCAAAACGTAAATCTTTTGTATAAAGCGCACACTTCTCTATATTACCTTCTTTTGCAGCAAATTCAAGGTTTTTTGCAGCAGCGGATAAATCATTAATAATCATGTTTGCTGCTCCACCCTTTATTGAATGAGCATTACTTCGAATAAACTCAAAGTCAGAACGTTCTAATGCTTTCTCAATTTCGGTTGCTTGATTCTGGAAAGTAACAACGGATTCAGCCAGTAATTCATAAACTAAATCAGCATTACCACGAAACTCTTTTATTGCCTGAGCCATGTCGATGGGAGCATTGGTAGTGTTCAATGAGTCAATATTTATGCTAGAAATAACGGCATCAGTTTTAGCAATAGATCCACTATCAACGGGCTGCTTTAATTGAACAACTCCTAATCCTTTAGCACTGGACATATATTTATATAATAGCTTTTCTAAATTTTCGCTATTAATAGGTTTTGATAAATAATCGTCCATTCCCTTGCTAATATATTTTTCACGATCACCTTTCATCGCATGAGCAGTAAGAGCAATAATCGGAGTTCGTTTTCCGGATTTATTTTCATATTCTCGAATTCTAATTGTGGATTCTACTCCATCCATATTTGGCATTTGGATATCCATAAATACAAGGTCAAAATTTTCATTTTGATATAGGGAAAGAGCCTCCACTCCATCGTTTGCTATAACAGTTTGGTGCCCAAACATTTCGAGCATTCCTTTAAAGACCTTTTGATTAATAGCAAAATCTTCTGCTAATAAAACTTTAAGTGTTTTGAAATCTTCAATATTAATGGTTTTTGAAACGTCGTCTATTTTTTGTGCTGTCAGCTCTGCATCAGTCAGTTTATCGAGTTTGATATTAAAAAAGAAGGAACTGCCGACATCCACCTTGCTTTTAACCCATATTTTCCCATGCATTAATCCAACAAGCTGTTTGCAAATAGAAAGACCAAGACCAGTACCACCATATTTTCGGGTGTGAGACCCGTCTGCCTGACGGAAACTGTCAAAAATGATGCCAGTCTTCCCTTTAGGAATACCAATCCCAGAGTCTTTAACCTCAAACTGAAGGAGAAGATGTTTTTGGAGGTCTTTTTTAACGGTACAGTTGACCTCTATCCCGCCTTCATGGGTAAACTTGATGGCATTTGAAATCAGGTTAATGATGATTTGCTGGATACGTGCAGGATCGCCTTTTACATATTCTGGAACATCATCAGAAACAAAGGAGAAAAGATTAATGTCTTTATCATTTAGCATTGGCTTAAACATCTTTAATTTATCAGATAATAAATTTTTAATATTAAAAGGGATTGATTCAAGTTCAAGCAGACCGGCTTCAATTTTAGAGAAATCTAAAATGTCATTAACAAGATTTAATAAAGAATTTGTAGAAATTTTAATAATTTCAAGTTGATCAATCTGCTCTGAAGTTAGATTATCACGCTTAAAAAGAGTAGTCATCCCAAGGATTCCATTGATCGGAGTTCGGATTTCATGAGACATATTGGCTAGAAAATCACCCTTCAATTTATTTGCCTGCTCTGCATTTTTTACAGCTTCAACAAGATTTGTATTGAGTATCATAAGCTCATCAGTTCTTTTTTTAACAAGATCTTCAAGATGATCTCGATAATTTGTCAGAATTTGCTGGGTCATGTCCCGTTCAATTGTGCCGGATAATATATTTGATATTATGGCGAAAAAGTCTTCGGCTTCGTTGCTGAATATATGGTCTTTTACAGAGAAAAGAAGAATCATTCCGATAGATTGATTGTTGGAAATAAGAGGTATTAAATAATGCCCGCATTCTAAGCCAGGAGTCTTTAAAATATCAAAATCGGATTCTTTGTAATTAAAGTGACTAATCTGGCAGGAGTCCACAGTGCTTAGCCATGAATTAGATTTTGTAAATGCGTGTACCTTCTTATCAATATCTTCGAGTCCGAGATTGTAGTTTATAGATAAACCCCAGTCATCGGTTCCTTTATCCAGAAGAAATACACCGCCTCGTAACAGCAGATCAAACCATGGAGTAGATATAATCATTTCAAGGGATTGTTTAAGCTTGTTTTCAAGGTCTTGATCCCCTAAGGAAATTTGCAAAATAGCGCTGATTGCATTTTGTAAGAAATAACTATTTTCGATGTCTTCCTCATTAGCTTTAAGATCATCGGCTTTTGCCAGAAGCTCAAAAATGATTTTTACAAGATTATCAGGAGAGGCTCCTTCAAGATCAGTATATGTCTTAAAAGATTTAAGAAGAGGGCTGCTTTGTTGGTGATCATGGCTTATTAGGCTAGATTTTAACATTAAGAATCCTCATTATTATCAAGTTCATCAATAACCTCATGGAGCTTAATGGATACTTGTTCTCGTATTCCCATAATATCTTCATTTTTTAGATTAATAACCTCTAGATTTCGTTCTTTGAAAGTACCCTCCAGCTCTACAGCGATAGATTGATCAGAAGACAATCCTTTCCCAATATCAATCGTTTTTGCAATTCCATCAGCTAAGTGGATAATAAACGCACAACGATTATCTCCTGGAGCACTATGGGGGGTATGATGATACCCGATAGCATTGCAAAGTTCGTTTGGCAAATTCCACCCTCTGGCTGCTTCTCCCCCGATGTCGGCATGATCAAACCCAAACACCGCTTTTTCAGCTTGGAAAAATTTAATATCTTTATGAGTTTTGTAATAAGTCCAAACATCCTCAAGCTCGTTGGTTGTATGTGTATTAATTATCAGCTTACCAATATCGTGTAAAAGCCCCATTAAATATACTTCTTCTGGGTCTTTCGCTTTTGTTTTTTCTGCAATGATATTTGCTGCAACTGCTACGGCCAAACTATGTTTATAAAGTGCTCCAGCGTCTAAATTGTATTTAGCAAGAGAGTCACTTAACATTTTTAATGTTGAAACTGTTAAAGCGAGACTTTTTACTTTATTGAAACCAAGACACACAATAGCATGAGAGATTGTTCGAATTCGCTGTGAAAACCCATAAGAAGCTGAATTTGCCAAACGAAGTATTTTTGAAGCCATAGCTTGGTCTCGTTCAATTATTTTCCCTATATCCCGAGAGGTAACATTTGGGTTGTTTGCTAATTTAATAAGTTCTGAAACTGTAGTGGGTAATGGTAATAAGTCCCCAACCTTATAGGTTAGTTTCTGATATAGTTTTTGATTCGTTTTTTCCATTAAGAATTTAACACCATTTTTTAATTTATTGTAACAAATAATATTGGAAATGATTAGAGATAGAAAAAATTATATTTAAAATAGGTGTACTAATTCTCAGCGATAGGGTTCGTTTTAGAAATCTCAGGTATATCAAGTGAATCCATAGTATAACTTCTAAACTGTTTGTGAATAAAATTGAAGGAGAAAAGTACTAAGTACATTAAAATACAAATGGCAAAAAAACATATAATCTTCAGTGAAAGAATCCAAATATATTTGAGGGTTTTACGCAGATTAAAGTATTGGATACGTATGCTAACAGGAACAAGAAAGAAATAACGGAGTTGAATAATAACTCGGTCAAGCCAGTAGAATCCATGAGCACCTGTTATCCGCATTAAGTGAAATCTCCCCCCGGTATTTATGTTTACATTATTCCCTGATTCTTCTTATTAAAACATGAAGTTATTGTATTATTTAAAAACGCTTTGCATCTTAATCCCAAGTTAACTATAATAAATCCAACATAGAGTTATTGGAGGGGATAAAAATGAGTAAGTTAATTAAGATTATTTGTGTTGTCAGCTGTGTTTTATTAATGTCTATTGCGGTTGCAGAAAGCAAAGATATTATAAAATTTGGAACAAACGTTGAAGTGGAAGAAGGCTTGCAAGTGAGTTCTGCCATTTCTATTGGGGGCGATGCAATTATAAATGGCACTGTTGATGAAGATGTTGTTTCAATCGGGGGTTCAGTCGTTCTTGGAAAAAAGGCAATCGTGAACGGGAATGTTATATCCGTTGGGGGAACGGTTACAAAAACAAAAGGGGCGAGAGTAGCCCAAAGGATTATTGAAACAAGCCCAGCAGATATTTCAACCATCATTCACAGTATTCCAACAGAAAAAGCGACAGGTTTTTTTCATGTATTCAAGGTGTTTCGATTAATTGGTTTTATTGCTCTTGCGTTGTTGATTGTAGCTTTATTCCCAGCCCAGGTAGGCAAGGTGTCATCAAGTATCGAGTCAGACCCATTGAAGACATTTTTGTGGAGCATTTTAGGCGTGGTGCTTATTTTCCCACTCGCATTGATACTTATTTTTTCAATCGCCGGTATAATGCTGATACCGCTGGAAATTCTTTTTATAATATGTTCATTTATTATTGGATATGTTGCATTTGCTCAGCTTGTAGGAAAAAAAGCAGCAGCGTCACTTAAAAAGGAAAATCTTCCAATTTTAGTTGAAACAATGATGGGAATATTGGTTCTACTAGTGATTAGCTGGATTCCTTTTATAGGAGTCCTCATCATTTTAATCGGAAATCTATTAGGCTTTGGTGGCGTTATAGCAACATTATTTAGTTCAAGAAAAACAGCATAAGTTTTTTGAAGTCTAATTTCTAGGTAACCTTAAAGTAAGAAATCATTCCGCTCATTTCTTCGGCTTGGGTTGCTAACTCTATTGATAGAGCTGACAGTTCTTCAGAAGCTGCTGAGTTTTGTTGAGTGATTCCACTGAGCTTAGAAGCTGCTTCGTTTATTGATGAGACTTCTACCTCCTGTTCTTCTGCTGCAATAGTGATGTCAGCTACCAATGTAGCGGTTTTATCTATTTTTGGAACTAAGTCAGCTAAAATTTGACCAGCTTGTTCTGCAACTACTGTACTGACTTTTGCCAGCTCGATAATTTCTCCGGCAGCCTTCTGACTGCGCTCAGCCAGTTTTCGAATTTCTGCAGCCACAACTGCAAATCCTCTTCCCTGCTCGCCGGCTCTTGCCGCTTCAATTGCTGCATTAAGGGCCAGTAAATTTGTTTGTCTCGCAATATCTTCAATAATTGTAATTTCTTTAGATATATGTCTCATTGCCTCAACCGCTTGGATAAAAGATTCTCCGCCATTTTTTGCTTCAATTGCTGAAAGATCGGCATTTTTGCGAGTTGCGATTGCATTATCAAGAGTGGATTGAATTTGTATAAGCAATTGTTCAACCGATAAAACGGTTTTTTCAGTTTCAACAGCTTGTTGCCCGGCACCCTCTGCAATACTGCTGGCGCTGGAGTGAAGTTGAGCGCTTCCAGAAACAATCGTGGCAGAAGCATCAATAATTTTAGTAATAATCTCTTTTAAACTTGTCACCATTAATTGGCATGCTTGCCGAAGCATATCTTTATCGGAAAGCATTGCTATCTCAACGACCAGATTCCCTTTGGAGATATTTTGTAATAGCTCCCCTAATGACATCTGACTATTAATAATTTCCTGCGTGGCAGATAATAATTCGCCTATTTCATCTTTCCGATTAACCTGTATTTTTGTCGACACATCGCCAACAGAAAGTTTTTTTAATATATGAATACAATTCTTAATTGGAGTCGAAATGCTTTTTGCGGTTATCATGGTTATAATTAATGCTAGGGTAATTCCTATGATAAATAGACTAACAAACATTTGTTTAAATTTATGGATGTTCGTTATAGAATTATTAAATGCAGATTGTCCTAAGGTGCTTTCCATCTCATATAGTTGATCGAATAAATTCATAATATTTAAAAACATTTCTTCTGAATCCCCCATATATAAAACTGCAGTACTGGTATCAGCTTTAAGAATATCTAAGGTATCCCTTACCCCAATAAAATATTTTCCCAGTATGGAGTCTATATTGGAATAGATACTTTGTTCAGTTTCGAGCAAAGAAGGGTCCTTAATCTTTTCAGATGTTTTCTGACGAATGTCTAGGATGGTACTCTTTACGGTAGCTATTAATGGGTCGACTAAGTCATCAGGATAAGAAGATTCGACCCATGTAATTGCTTTATATAGTGAGGTGTGGTTTTTTGCCAGAAGGGTTGATAAGACAGAACAGTCTCTGGTCTCTTTTCCTCGAACGTTATAAATGTCATTTAGGGTATCGGATTGTTCTGAGGTAAAAAAGAAGGCAACAATTCCAATAATTATTAGAAAAAAAATAATTATTATCGGTGCAATTATTATCTTTTTGTATAAGGATAAATCTGAAAAAAAAGTAGCTTTATGATTTTTTGATAAATCAATCTTATTATTTTTTTTTGTCGTGGTCATATAAATGTAATGCCCCCAATGCGAAATCAGTATTGATACTAAATTGATACTAATATAAATTACTATATCCATAGAGTAGAAATAAATCAATAAGTTTCAAAAAACTATTTATGATTGAGGATTTCCTTATTCTGTGTACCATTTATGTAAAATACCAAAGGTAACAATATCCTCATAAAGGGGAACTGGGAGGTTAAATTTGTGGAACACATCCAGTTTATATTTATCGTCTAATAATTGTTGAAATGGAATCTGTTTCAGATAATTTGTTTTTATAAAAGTATTGTTAATATAATCAGGATAAGCCTCTTTCGCATCATCTATTGCAAGGGTTTCAACAAAATAAAGAGCAGAAAATACTGTTTTTGCTAAGGGAGGATCAATCCTTTTATTTGAGTAGTCGACAAAGGTAGTCGATTTTTTTCGAATGAACCTAGTTTCGCCTGAAAATAAGAAAACTCCGACCCAATGTTTCGTTATTTCCTGTACTAAAAAGATATCCCCTTTTTTAGCCACGGCAACGATCTCGGATGTATGAATGGGCTCAACATAAATATTGGTAGTTGTTTCAATAACCTGAATAAACTGATTTGCCCCAAACACAAAGCAAAAACTGAAAATGGTTCCCAGAAGTAATTTAGCAACCATGTATCAACTAGTCTAAAGACTTTTAGATTTTATACATGCGTTATATATATTCTCAAAAAGTTCTTCGATATCATGTTCAGCTACAGCCGAATAGGCGACTCTTAACATATTTGGAAGACTAATAACTCCGGTGTCGAATTCATCTAAAAGAATTTGCCTTATTTTTTCTTCATCCAGAACAGCGTTAAGTTGCACACACATAAAATATCCGGAGTTAAAAGGTAAGGGCTGAAAAACTTCAGCATATTTCTCTTTTTTAAGAGCATCTTTCACTTTTTTGTATCGGTTATTTAAGATCATGTTTTTTTCGGCTTTTTCTTTCTGATAGGTCTTGCTTGAATAAGCTCCAAGAACGAGTGATTGTGATAAGTTTGACGCATTAGATATATTTCCTCGTATAGCTCCGGCAGTTTTTGCTTCCAGTGCTTCATACAAAGAATTGTTTCCACCCTTTATTCCAAACGTAAGAAAACCGACACGAAAACCCCAGACATAATCTTCTTTTGTTGCCCCATCTATTTTAACTGCTAGTACGTTTTCATGAAGATCGGATAAATAAGAAAAAAAGGATTCTTTCTCGATTCCGTCTTCATAAACCAAGCCGAAATAAGCGTCATCGATTAAAACAACAATAGTATTCCCTAATTTTGCAGATTGAAGAATAATTTCACAAATATCCTTAACTTCTTGTTGTTTTGGCGTATATCCAGTGGGGTTATTTGGGAAGTTAAGAAGTAATAATTTTTTTCCAATATGCCCAGTCATCAGCTTTTCTTTAAACCCAGCTATATTAACTCCCTCTTTTTCAAATAAGGGAAACTTATCAAATTCGGCATCATAAGCATTTTGAAAGGTTAGATTATAATTTCCCCAATAAGGATTTGGCATAATAATACTATCTCCTGGATCGACAAATAAATATCCGCAGATACTAAGCCCATGAGTAAGAGCATTTGTAACAATTGGGTTGCTAAAGGGTTTAGATGCAAGAGTCGGATTTTTTTGTACGAGCAGTTCTTTCCATTTTTTACGTAGATCGGGTCTGCCAAAACTAGGTGCATAGGGAAAGGATAAAGACGGGTCGATATTTAATTCTTTTTCAATGGATTTTAATCTCATCGGAGAGCCATCATCCTCTACAGCAGCTCCAATAGTGGCATTTATTCGTTTACCTTTTGCTTGAGCGGTTTGAGCTAGTATTCCTTTTTTAGGAAAAAAAATGCGTTTACCTTTATGGCTTAATAATGTGAACGTGGCGTTTGAATTGGTTTGTATAATTTCGTTAAGTTCAAGTGCTTGAGGATTCATGGGTTTTCTCCTTTTATGATAATGACTCAATTATATAATATTTGCAGTATATAAAAAATAGCGATTTGAGATTTAATAATGAATAATTCAATGACGAATCAAGATAAATTAGATAATATTATATTATGCATAAAATTCGGATATTCTTATTAGTCGTGAGTTGTTTAGTATTTGATTTTGCAATTACGTTACAAGGTGCCAGTTATTTGAGTATGGGTGGAGCAAATATTGCCTTAATCCTAAATGGAGAAGCATTGTTTGTAAATCCGGCATTCCTAGTTAATCAAGGTTTTGGATTTGGAAAACAGTTTTTGGATACGGGTAATCTGGATTATACAAATTATCAAATGGAGTATTTAACCATTGGAAGCACTGGTTTTGGATCAGTAAAATACACGGAGAAAAATACGGGTAATTCTTATGACATCCAAGTTGCAGGCTTTGGTGCTCAAATGAGTGAACGGATTAAATGGGGGATGATAGTTGAACATATCAATCTTAATGATGGGGCAGTATCGTCTCAGATATGGACCACTAAAGTAGGAGTAAGTTTTATTATGTCTCCTCCGTCAAAGATGTTTTGGGGCATAACCTTGGATCATTTTTTTAAAGAAAAGTCGAGTCAAACGGCTATTGATGTTTCCCCTCATGTTTTATTTAGTCTTGGATGGATTCCCATGGAAAAGTTATTGTGGACACATTCTTTAGAATATACTCGAAAAGCAGGCGAAGGAATTTACTACGCGACGGGGATGGCCTTACTCCTGGATCACAACCTTGTTTTGTCAGGGGGTATTAATAGAAATGGGTATAGTGCCGGAATTGAAATTCCGATCACTTTCGGAAAAATTAACTACACAATTATTATGCCCTATGACATAAATAAAGAAATAAAATATTGCCTATCCTATTCCTATGGTGGTTTATAGTACTCTTTCTTCTAGTCTATTGACTTTTATTTATAATTGAATAGTATAAATTATAAATGCTTGCCATAACGTAAGCCATTTTATGATGTGAAAACAAGCACGTAAAAGCGGTTTTTGGGGATGTTAATGGAAGAAATAACTCCGATACCAAATGTGGATAAATATGTTAAGGGTGTCATAAATCTAAGAGGAAAAGTAATTCCGATTATTAATTTATGTGAGAAGTTGAATATAGACTCAAGAGGACTCTCAGTTTTATTGTATATATAAAAGGGGGCTGGATTTTTAACCCCTTTTTACTTAAAGAGATGTTCGCTATAATGAGCCAATCAATATGGAAATGAGAATACAGAAATATTTATCGAGTGAGGGCATTTTATCCCGTCGTAAAACCGAGGAGTATCTGCTTAAAGGATGGATAAAGGTTAATGGCGAAGTTGTCACTGAGCCTGGACGAAAAATTGATCCAGAAAAAGATATTGTCGAACTATCTGAGGAATTAATTCAACTTAAACAAGATTATCGCTATATAAAAGTATATAAACCCAGAGGGATTTTTACTAACTTACCTTCTGAGGGAGAAAAGGAAGTCCTTGATTTACTTCCGGAAGAATATAAAAATTTGCATAGCGTTGGCCGGTTGGACAAAGATTCCGAGGGACTTATTTTGTTTACAAATGACGGCATATTTGCCAAGCAATTTTTAAATACTCAGGATCTTCACGAAAGAGAGTATATCGTTGTTGTAAATATAGAAATAACAGATGAGATAATTACCCAGTTAGAAGAGGGTGTTTTTTTAAAGGGAAAGAAAACTCTGCCGTCTAAGGTAGTTCTTATAAACTCAAATGAATTTCATTTCATCCTGAAAGAAGGCCGAAATCGACAAATAAGAAAAATGATTAATAAAGTGGGCGGAGAAGTCATTCGTTTAATCCGTATTCGTATAGGAAATATAGTACTGGACAACCTTAAGCCCGGTGATTATAAGCCATTGAGCGAAACGGAAATAAAAAGCTTAAAGCATACCTAATCGATCTAAATTTCCAACGGATTTCCAGTGTTAATGACTGGTGGATGATTATTATATACGTTCATTGCTTTGTCATAACCACTTTTTAGTATCGTTAGTATTATTTCTGGAAAAAGTTCCAGACTTTTGTTAAGTGTTTCCTGTTCATATAAGCTGAATCTTGAAAGAACATAGTTGTGCATCTTAAAAACGTCCTGATCTCCCTTAATCCCAACACGGATTCGATGGAATTTAGCTCCTATGTTTGAGATAATTGATTCTATGCCGTTATGTCCACCGGAAGAACCCTGTTTTCGAATTCTGATATTTCCAAGACCCAAGGCAATGTCGTCATAAATAATCAATATATTTTCAGGTAAAATTTTATAATAAGACTTAAACCAGTTAACTGCATTTCCGCTATTATTCATAAAGGTCAGCGGTTTAATAAGAAATAATTTCGTAGATCGTTTTGACAAGCTGGCATAGGAACATACTCGATGCTCTTGCTTAAAAGGCCCAGCATTCCATTCTTTTGCTAGCCAATCAATTGCCATATAACCCACATTGTGGCGTGTATCCGCGTATTCTGCCCCTGGATTTCCTAAACCAAATATAGCAAGTGTTTCACCCATGCCTATATTATAAAGCGATTATTAAGATATAGTACAGAACAGAAATCCTCGCTTTTTTACTAAAAAGTGAATTGTCCAGAGACACTCAATTCTTGAGTTTTATTGCCACCGATTATTTTTTCAGCAAAATTGATGTTCAAGTAAGCAATTAAAAATCTTGCTTGTGCTCCGATTGTCGCTGAAGAAATGCCAATTCCATCTTTTTTCCCAGTTAAATAGCCAGCCCTTGCTGTAATTCCTCCGAGCCATTCAAAAAACGGAATATCAAGCAGTTTTTGTTGAACTCCAAAGTGGTAGGTCATGTTGGCTGCATCCGTGATATTTGCGATATCGGCAGCTAACAGGGTTTGGTTTGTCACATAGCCTAGCCCAAGTCTTATAATTGGTTTTGGCGCTTCAGAATTATTAACGCTGACATTACTCCCACTGGAGTCAACTTTACTTGCTTCCATAGTAAAAAGGTTTTCAACTGACGCTCCAAATCCTAAATCCCCCATTTTATACATTGCACCAACGTTAGTACCAAGAGAAAGTCGTTTATCGTAATCATCTTGCCAAAAGGTCATTCCGGTAAACGCACCTTTTGAATTAAGGTAGGTATAGGTTAAATCGCTGTTTATTCCTTCAAGGTTAAGAGCCTTAAATGTAACCCCTAGTGCGAAATCTGGATTCATTTTAGAAGCAAAACCAACACAGATGAGGGATGTTTTGTTTATGTCAACGTGAACGTGATCAATATAATATTTATGAAATAATTTCATAGAAGTAAATGCTCCAAGCGACATCCCTTGTGTAAAATAGGAAATACCAGCACCAAAAAATTCTGATCCAGATTTACCATTTAGAGTAGTCGCTGCTGCTACGAAGTTTTGGTGTTCGAGAATATTAATAATTTGAGTAATGCCATTATCAAGAGCGGCTGTACCTTCGACATTGATATGTCCCATCATACCGGGATCGATATATGCAAGTCCTGCGGGGTTATAGAATAGAGCCATTTCATCATTTGCAATTGCTGTATAGGCTCCCCCAAGCCCCATAATTTTTGCCGAAGTATATTCTGCTGTGTTGAATGAAAAGACAATAGAGACTGCTACCAAAAGTACTAATATTAATATTTTTTTCATTGCATCCTCCTAGTTATTACTATCAAAACAATTATATCAAATAGTAGTACTGAAAAGAAATAGCCAGTCAATATCATCCCTAGATATAGTAATATTAATGAAAATTTTGTATGATAAAAGCATGAAAAAATTAACAATTCTTTGGATAGTTATCTTATTCGCTTTTTTAGCAGGTTGTGGAAAGGTTCAAAACACAACTGAGGGTGAGCCATTTACGTTTGAGGGGATTGTCTATCAGACGGACGTTGAAAATATTGCTACAAAAACATCAACTAATGC
>MFRH01000004.1:0-6258 GCA_001783275.1 Candidatus Margulisbacteria bacterium GWF2_35_9 | reverse complement strand
TCAAGCCGTGATTGCTACAAAAAGTATTTTAGCAGATGCGGGAGTCCGAGTTCTAAAAACAGGCGACACAACAATCACAAACAAACAGGGCACTTTTGGTTTTATAGAGGTGCCCAGAGGAGAGTTTGCTATTGAAGTGAGCAAAGAAGGATACTTGCCTTTAACTGTTACCGTTGGCGCGGATGCTATTAATATAAAGGTAGAGACATCGGCTCTGTATTGGCCACAAAATGATAAGTGGTTTAAAACCTATAAGCAATTGGGCGAGTCTCTTGCGACAGCAAACTTAAGGGTAAAAATTCAACAGGTAAGAAATAGAGATTACATTGAGCTTACCAAAACAAAGGCAGACAAATCTCGAAAATTGATGTGGTTTGTTTACAATAGTAGCAGGCAAGAGTTGCGGCTGGTTAAGAGCAGCAAAGAATATACCGGGCAAGAGATAGTTCCTATTTTTGAAAATGAGACAAATTATGTATATAAGAAAAAGAAGGCCGATGAAGGCGTTGTCTTTATTACATATCCCATTACTGAAAGACAAATGATAACAGCCGATATCTATGTGAAAGAAGAAAAAGTGGGGAAGGGAACAACAATAGTTGAAAAATATATACCGGAGTTTACATTAAATAACATTAAATATAAAAATGTTGTAAGATTTAAAACGAGAAACGATTTCGCAAATGGTAATTATCAGGAATCTGTTTATTGGTTAGCTCCTAAAATCGGAATCATTAAAATCGACGAACAACCGATTAAATGGAGTTTAGAACTTAACTAATACTCTCTTAAAAAAGTTTTTTATACTGAATGGATGGTAAATTGATTACCAGATGGTTGTTGGAAAAGAGTAATATTAAATTCCCTTGTCACAGCGAGTAGATGATCAAAAATATCAGCCTGAATTCTTTCATAGTCACTCCAAACAGTAGTATTAGTAAATACATAAATTTGAATGGGTAATCCATGATCGCATGGTTCAAGTTGTCGAATTAAAAAGGTCATATCTTTTCGAATAGAAGGGTGATCGGCTAAATAAGCCTCAATATAGGCTCTAAATGTGCCAATGTTTGTCATTCGTCTACCATTTATCAGAGTGGTTTTCATGTCGATTTGTCTGGATTTATTAAATTCATGCAACTCTGCTTCTTTTTTTATGATGTAGTCTTTTAAGTAATAAAATTTTTTATATCGCTCCAGTTCATCGCTTGTACATATATGAATGGAATTTAAATCGATGTAAAGATTTCGTTTAATTCGACGCCCACCGGACTCCGTCATGCCTTTCCAGTTGATAAAGGGTTCTTCAATTAGTTTAAATGTAGGAATAGACGTGAGAGTTTTATCCCAATTCTGAACAGTAACCGTATGAAGCGATATATCGACGACATCTCCATCTGCTCCATATTTATCAAGTTGAATCCAGTCTCCGATTTGTATTAGATTGTTTTGTCCCAGTTGAATGGTTGCTACAAATGATAAAAGCGTATTTTTAAAAATGAGCAAAAGAATGGCTGTCATGGCTCCGACACTACTGATAAACACCCAGGGAGATTTATTCATCAAAATTGATGCCATAATAATAATACATGAGCCATAGAGAAACAGTTTAAATGACTGTAGGTATACTTTAATGGGACGATGGCTGCCTCGATATGCTTCATAGATGTCATTGAGAACGGAGATAAGAGAATCTAAGCCTAGCGTAATAATCAACACAGAAAAAGACAAACTGAGCCGTTTAATAATAATGCTAATTGACGGCAGAATATAAGAGAAATTATAAAAAATGAATGCTGGAACTAAAAAAACAATACGACGAAAAAAATGATGTTTTATTAAATGGTCATCCCACTTTAAGCTGGTCTTACGAGCAAAATTTTCGATCCACACCAATAACCACTTTCGAGTGAGAAAATAACCAATAAAACCAATAAGAGATAATATAATGAATGCAATAAGGTAATAAATATAAACATTGTTAAACGAATATTTTTCTATTAGTGCAGTCCACATTTTAATTAAGAATAAGCAAAAACAGGGAAACTGACAAGGAATTTGATTGAAAAGGAGAGAATTTTAAAAAATATCGAAAGTAAAGGAAACAAAATCAGTTATTAACGTAAAAAGTACTTAAAACGTAATATTATATTCATAAAAATGGAATTGTATCTTTACTTAGGGTGGTATAAAGTATAAGTAGTATGAGAAAAACTTAGGGAACCCTAAGCTATTTTTAGTATTTTTGATAAAGGGAGCGAATGTGTACTACGAAATAGATGGCCGATATAAATGGGTCGGAACACTAAAAGATATTTATGGCCTTAGTGAAATATTAAGCAAGACCATCCAAGAGCTTTATCAAGAGTATATTGTTAAATTCCCAAAGAAAGAACAATTCAACCCAATAAATAATTCCAACAAAATGGTTGTGGAGCGGATCTCCTTTACGGGTGAAATAAATGAAGAAAATATCCGGGTTATTGATTATGCCTTTACCAGAAAGCCAATTTATAAAGTGTTTCAGAATCTGCTTAATGGGCCTACTCTAACGACAGATTCATCTGCAATAAGCAAGATTAGAGTAAATTTAAATAAATTAAATGATAAGTTAGACAAAGTGACTCTTTATGCAGAACGATTGCTTCTGGCAATTGTTGCAAGTTGTTTTCATTTAACCTCCTCTAATGAAGTGAACCTAGATCTGGTGATCTCCAGAATTGTGGCAATTCGTAGTTTAAAAAACACTCCATTCTGTGTTGCGGATAGTTTGACAGCCGAGAAGATATTTAAGCAGAAATTATCGACATATGAATCCGCTAGAAAAAAGTATGAAAAAGTATGGGTCAATCGTTGTGAGTTAGTTTTGGCAGGAGGCGATGCTACCAGATATTTAAAATTGTTGGAAGCAATAAGTAGTATATCGAGTGAATGTGAAGAATTAACGGAGGAATTCCTTCAGAAAATGCAAACAGATGAAAGATATTATGATATTAAACATTTATTAAATATAGAAATGGTAGAAAAAGTGTTTGAGACACCTATTTTTAAAAATGTTGGGGTTCATTTAACTAAAACGGATAATAATTTGAAACCCAGAAGCATAAAATTACCTGCATTAAGAATATTAATAGATGCTGTATTAGCGAAGTTTGATCGAGACAAAATTCCAAAAGCACTCAATTACGCCTTTAGTTTTTCTGTGGGACAGAAGGAAGTATTTATTAGTTTTTTTATGGCAACCTTAATTAGAATGTATGCTGAGATTATAGAGGAAAAAAGCTTAGGCAATTATTTGTACTATATGGTTAAGAACAAACGAATTGCAGAGGTATTAAAAGAGATAATTAGTAAACTTCAGGAAACGAAAATATTAGATAAAGATTTATTGGATGTCAGATTCATTACAAATATTGAAGGGAGCCTGCCACTTACGTATGATAAAAATTATCTGGTGTTTGATAAGCAGAATCATCTAAAAACAACAAGCACTGGTCATGGACCGGCTTTTATTAAAGCATCGGAACAGATTTTAACCGATTTGAAAGGTAGTAGCAGTCATCCGGTGGTTTTTTCAGTAAGAACAATTGATAATAGCGGTACAGATATTGCTCATTTTTCAGGACTTACCCAAAAAGGGGCGATGTATGAGAATAACTTGAGAAACGATTTAGTTGATAGCATAATGCGTGATGACAAGGAGCATGTTTTTTCTTTAATAAATCATAAGCCTGAAAAAATAATAACAAAAGCCTCATATATAAAAAAAATTATAGGATTTATCGAAAAAAGATGGGATTTTCGTTTGGATTTAAAAGATATTAATTCCTTTGAGGAAATTGCTGAGAGAATAAAGGCTCTTCCCATTACAGTTGCAATAGTTTTAGGTGATCATAAGTCAGCGGGTGGAGGCTTAAACGTAAATAAAGATGGGCAAATGGCAATCGTTGATAAGTATTATTGTTTAGATGATGAAAAAATATTATCAAAATTTAACCCGATGCTTTTTTCTACGATTATCACCAAGCCATATAATAAAGACATGGATTCACATTTAATATTTATTTCTAAAAAAAATAAAAAAGAAGTTTTGTCTTTGCAAGGAGAAAGTGCCGCGACGCATATTGCAACTGACCCTAAAAATGTCTTGAAACGGATTATTGAGATCTCAGGAAACAAGGTTGGTAAAGCTTTCGCGGATCAAAAAACATTAGATCAATCACACAATAATAGTACAAAAGAAATGACAAAAGAAATGCAGAAGGATTTTAGAGTATTAGCAAAGAAAACAAAAATATCAATGGCTGAAATTATTATTCAGATTAATAATGTCCAAGAAAAAGCAATCGATAAGCTGTTGAAAGCGAATCCATCGGAAGAATTGTATAAGCAGATTATTTCAGATAAAATTAATGATTTTTTTATACCCTATGGACAATTAGAACCATTAAAATACCAGTATCAAAAAAATTAGATTAGCTACTAAGAGGAATACCATGAATATGAGTCAAATGAACAATACAAAAATTATAGCCACATTAGGTCCAGTTTCAAATACAGAAGACATGATGATTAAGCTGATAAATTCAGGGGCGGATGTGTTTCGACTAAATACTTCTCATGGAAATAAAGAGGAGCATTTGGCTACAATAAAATTAATTAGAAAAGTTTCCGAAAAATTGAATCAACCCATTACGATTTTGCTTGATTTACAGGGGCCAAAAATACGTTTAGGAATTATTCCAGAAATAATTATACTGGAGGCAAAACAAGTAATTACACTAGTGGAAGATACCCAAACAACAGATATAGCAGTTATCCCTGTTGATTATCGGGGGTTTATACAAGCAGTAGATATTGGGGATAAAATATTTATAAATGATGGAAAAGTTGAGTTGAAAGTTGTAGAAAAAACAATAAACCAAATTCAGGCACTTGTAATAAACGGCGGAGAAATATCGTCAAAGAAAGGTATTAATATGCCAGGAATTGTTACAACGATTCCTGCAATTACTGAGAAAGATAAGGATTATATAAAATTTGGTATCGAACATGAAGTGGACTATTTTGCTCTATCGTTTGTCAGAACAATGGACGATGTAGAGAAGGCAAAACAATTTATTAAGAAACATAAGGGCAATATCCCTGTTATTGCAAAAATAGAAAAACCCCAAGCGATTGAGAATATGGATGATATTATACGTTGTGCCGATTGTATTATGGTAGCAAGAGGAGATTTGGGCATTGAGATATTACCTGAAAAGGTTCCAATTGTACAAAAAGAATTAATTCATCGAGCAAATCTTGCAAACAAACCTGTTATTGTGGCAACACAAATGCTGGAGTCCATGATAACCGAGTCAATTCCAACCCGAGCAGAAGCAAATGATGTCGCGAATGCAATTATGGATGGGGCCGATGCGGTGATGCTTTCTGGTGAAACGACGGTTGGAAAATACCCTATTCAAGCGGTCGAAATGATGAATCGGATTGCTTCGAATGTGGAGCAGAGCAATATGTACAAAATGGCTTCAAAAACATTCTTGAAGGATAATCTCAGCCATGATGTTCAACTTGCTAGAATGTTTAATGAACTAGAAGTTAAGGCGGTAATTGCCATAACAGAGTCGGGATATACCGCTCAGATATTATCAAATTCAAAAATAATTCCACCCATTATTGCAATTTGCAATAATATTCGGTTATGTAGACAGTTGAATTTGCTTTGGGGAGTGATTCCATTTATGTATAAAAAAGATAGTTTAGAGTATAAAGAACAGAATGTGGAAGAAATTTGTAAGCAATTGATAAGTAGCAAAATAATTTCTAAGGGTGACAAGGTTGTGTTTGTTGGGGGTTTACCATCATTTACTTTAAATAAAACAACAGTTGTAAAATATTTTCAGACGTAAACAAGCTGTTTAGAAATAAACATTTGCGAAAAAATGGTTCATAAATTGCCAGATGTATTGAATTAAGCTAGGCGTTGAGTATAATTTATAGTATAGATAGTTTTCAACTGGAGAATTGTTGTTTTATGGGAAGGGGGCACTTTCAGGATATTGAGTTATTTATTTAGGGAGGAATTAATGTTAAAAAATAAAATAAAATATTTGATAGTAGCAAGTTTAATAATGACCGTTATTTTTGCTGAAGTAGGAGTAAATTCAAACACGATTTTAATTGGAATGTCAAATGCCTTAACTGGACCGGCATCGGCTCTGGGAACAGGTGTTCTACTTGGAGCAAAAACTTATA
>MFRH01000003.1:5706-7982 GCA_001783275.1 Candidatus Margulisbacteria bacterium GWF2_35_9 | reverse complement strand
TTAATGCTTCGCCGACCATAGCAAAAGCAATTCCCTTATTAGCTGCACCCTGCATTTCTGTGATCGCCTCATCGATTTTTTCATAATTAATCGTCCTAAAATAAACACCACCAAAGCCAGGATCACTTACAACTGGATCATAAAATTCGCTCTCATAATCAGTTTCCATATAATCCTGTGTCCAACTCTCATAATTAACTGACGATGCCCAGGCTTGAACTTGGGCATCTATCGCAATAGCAAATTCGACATCGGCCTTACCAGCTGAATCGACTGTATCAGTTTTTGTTACGGCTAAAATGGTCTGATCGCTATCAAGGTTTATATCTGCTAACTCTTCACTGGCAAACTCATTAAAATCATCACCCTCAGCCCAAGTACCTTCTAAATAAGCAGCATAGGATTCAGGATTCTTTAACGCATCCATTAATAGACCCGCATTTGCTCCACTTAGCAATCCATTTATAACTTGCAATCCTTGGGAGGAATCCATTGCACCAGCAAGAATCATTTCTCTGATACTATTAACCAAATCCATAATATCCTCTATGGTTAATCCCTGATTAAACATGGTAAATACTGAGCATTGCAATTCCCAGTATGCTCGATTGATGCTGTTTGCGATTTTGTAATACATCGCCATAATATGGCTAGTTCCCTTGTATACAAATACTTGTGGACCTCCATAAAGCTCATCAACGGTCCATTCATCGCTAGTAAGGTCAGCTTCAGTCATTTCATGGTGAATTTGTAATGTAATATTTCCTGTTGAATATTTACTATTTACACCTTCAAAATCCCCAAAGTTAACTGCATTTCCATCTGTTGACTCCACTTTTTCTGTATCATAGGAAAAATCAAATTTCAGATTATTCTTCTCTTCATAAACATCAATGGTGTCACAATCACTGAGAAAATCAATTTTAAAATCATTTCGATCTGCATGTAGCTGAGCTACAGCTTGAAGGGAAGCCGAAATATCTAAAATTATTGTCCCGGAATCCGATTGATATCCAACAACCACATGTCCTTCTTTATCATCTGATCCGATATCGACATAAACATCTATTTTACTATCATCAATACCGGCCGCTAAACATAAACTGGCAAATAAATTTGCTAAGTCCTCGCAATCGCCACCTTTGTTCTGAATGGTTTCAAGAACAGTATTCCAGTCGGTTCCTGCTATGTCATCGGATTCCCAGTTATAATTATCTAATAAATAATTGTATATTTTAGCGATTATCTGCTCATCACTTAAGCCTGAAGTTCCATTAGGGAAGATGTCATCAATAACAGACGCGGCAGCTTCTGAATCTAAAAATTCTGTCACGCTTTTACCATCATTAGCGGTAGCAACAGATTCGGTCAATCCGCCTTTAACCGTTAAATTCTCTTTAGCATCTGTTTTTACATCAATTGAAACAGCGTTATATTCGGAATTTGTTTTCTGTATTAAATTTAGGATTTTCTCAGAATCATCTTCACCTACTTTTGCTTCTAATTTTGAAATAAACACCTCGTTATCAAGTGGGGCCGTATCAATTACCACACCCTGTTTATCAATCACTCCTGCATCTTCAAGCATCTTCAAAACTTCGTCACTGTGTTTTTCATCTATCTGCCTAATATCAGCAACAGATATTAATCCCAACATATGCGTCGAATCACTGGAAGAAGATTCCTTCGTCGGGGCTTCAAATGGCTTATTTTCAAATGATTCTAATGTAGTGATAATACTTTCTATGGATTTTGTGGGGTCTTCATCAAAAAATGATGTAGTTTCGTTAAATATTGTATCCTTTTCAGATTTAATATCATATGTACCGGCAATCGCTTTCTGAGTTGTAAAATCTTTATCAGCCTGTATTGTGGCCTCTTCCAAAGCTTTTATCATAATTAGGTCTGCTCTGGTCAAACCTTTTCTGGTACTTTGCTTAGCAATTGCAATAATATTTTTTACAAATACTTCCAATCCCCACTTGCTATCGGAAGTTGATAAAGCACTGTTTAAAGAGTTGTACGCGTCAATCCATACATTTACATTTGTCCCTTTTCCCTCTGTTGCACTCCAATAGGCTTTACATTGTTCATCAAGATCAATGATCAACTTTACCAGAGGATTATTTTCCAGATCGGCCATCACCTCATCATTTAAAATTAATCCCTGACCGACGTCATCCTTGACCTTTTTTAAAAGACTCCTGAAATTAGGGTTATCTGCGAACTCACTACTAAGCTGTGATGCGCTTGAAAGAGAAACACCATCCACTTTC
>MFRH01000003.1:0-5660 GCA_001783275.1 Candidatus Margulisbacteria bacterium GWF2_35_9 | reverse complement strand
ACTGCTCACCTAAGCCACCTAAACCATCGATGTCGTTTCGAGTTGTTGTTTTATGTAAATTTACTTGCTGAAAATTATCCATATTTATTTATGTTTAAATGCTAATTTTTAACAGAACCTAAAAACTATTCCAAAGCTATTATCTAGCATATAAATTATATCCTCCATGGTCAATATTTACGGCATTTTTTTGCTATTTTTAATGATAATAAAAACAATATTATGAAGCAATAAAATACACCCCCCAATATATTGGTTTACACAACAAGTATATCGTCAGTTTACGCTGGTAGCTTGTACCGATTAATAACAATGTTTATTTAATTATTTCTTTTATCTTTTTCTGAAGCAATTCTTGCAAAAAAGGTGAGTTTTCAACTAATGCAGATAACTCTTTCCCTCTCAATGATTCAGGTAATAGACTGTCATTCATACTAAAATGAGATATATTCGCAATAATACCATCAATTTGATTCTGTTTTAAACGCTTTAACGCATGATTAATTATTTCCTCTGATACCTGTTTCGTTGATATGATTTCATTTAAGTGATTAAGTTGTATTTGATACTCCGTCGTATAATTATTATATTCTGACCTCGGATGAATGTTCGTTCGGATTGGAAATGGAATGAGGGAGTATTGATCTGATGCCGTTTTAATAAACCTGACTGTTTCATCTATAGTTTCAGGAGTATCACAGCAATGAGGGATCATGATAGTTCCAATAACCGGAATTTTTAACTCACTAGCTTTTATTAGTATCCTCTCAATACTTTTTATATTTGTGCCTTTCTTGATCGAATCCAATACCATCTGACTCGCACTCTCAATCCCAATTTCAAAAAGGTCCACGCCCGATTCTTTCATTAGTTCTAGGGTATCATTGTCTAAATGATCATCCGCCCTAAGCATACATGACCATCGTATTTTTTCTATTTTTAAAGCATGGCACAGATTTCTGAATCGACTATTATTTACATTAAGAGTCTCGTCAACAAAATGAAATTTATTATAAAAAGGATATTCATTTTTAATCGTTCTAATTTCTTCTATCACATTATCCACTGATCGAAGTCTCACTTTATGGCCAAGAGTCCCACTTAAACAGTAGATACAAGAATAAGGGCAAGCTCTGGATGTTGAAATATAACACTGTCTAGTATTACCCACAGTTGCATACTGGTTAAGATCAAAACAATCTCGATCAGGATGAGGTAAATCGTTTATATTTTCTTTATATACACCTCTCGGTGTTTCAATAATTTGGCCTTGTTTATAGTAGATAAGATTCGCGATATTAACCAGATTTCCGCTATCATACAAATAATGCCTAGCAACGTTAACTAGCGTTTCTTCACCTTCTCCTATTATTAAAACATCTATTACTTCTTCTATGAGTCTGTCCTTATAAAGTTGAACCGGCATGCCGCCAAATACTATTTTGATATGAGGATATTTTTTCTTAATTTTCTGTGCTTCATTATATGCATTTTCAAATGTAAACGTAGTAATTGAGAAACCAACAATCTGAATGTTTTCAGCTATTATTAATTCAGTAATCACATCCGAGCTAGAATAGTTTAAATCCAATGCTTTTACTTTAATATCATGTTTTTTTAAATATGATGACAAATAACATAAACTCAGCGGGGGATGAGATGCATTATAAAAACCGAATTCTGCAGTACTGTGATCTGCTTTTGGAAAAATCAATAATATACTCAAGTTAAGTCCCTTTTTCTTTCTTTTTAACTGCGATTGTTGATGCTCGAAATCGTTCCATAATATGCCACTCGATAGAACCAACAAGATATTCACTCACAAACTTTGTCGGGCCGCTAAATCCGGCCATACTGATACTCAGATTCTGATTGCTATCATGAATGACCACAATTCCTCCTGGTTTTAAGTGGGTAGTCCATTCCAAAAAATCCTGCTTAATTGATAAATAATTATGACTGCCATCTAGAAATAATAGGTCTATTTTAATGTTCCAGTTTTTTACGACATCCTCACTGAAACCGTGAATAAGTCGATATCGTCCTTTAAGATGATACTTGTCTAAATTTTCTTTTACTTCTTGCTTCGAATACTTTTTATGGAAAGTGATATTCTTTGTCCCTTGATCTATTTCCGAATAAGAATCCTGATATCGTTTTTTCTGCTCATTTATATCTATGTCAAAGGGATCGATTGAAAAAACCATCCCCTCAGATTTTTTTACTCCACTCGCCCAATAATAAGAAGATAAGCCAGCCATAGTACCAATCTCTACAATTACAGATTTTTTCGGCAACGATTTAGCCAGCTCAACAAACTTCTCACCTTCTCCGGGATATAAGAATCCAGGAATATCAGGAGTCATATTTATTTCTGGCTGTTGATGAGTGCTTGAATTTATAATACTTAGTAATTCTTGCAGAGAGTTTTGCCCGATACCACGCCCTATTTTGAAGTTATTTATTCCAGCTTTTACCTGAGTTGCTACTTTTGCTTCCAACTGCAAGTCCTGATTCATTTGTCTTGAAGCAGAACAATTGGGGTTACTTAAAAAGAACTGGTTCATTTTGCTAACATAATCACTCTTAAGAAACTCGACCAAAGATATTTTGTTTTCTCTCGAAGTATAATCATAATGGATATATGAGTTACAGTTTTTTGAGCAATAGGTATTAGCTATGGCAATAAACTTATCCGGATATTTTTCAGAAACTATTTTCATGACTCTTTCATTCCGAGAATCCTGAGGAGTTAACACAACATAGTCATAGTGAGTTGCATCGCCTAAATAACGTTCTATCGTTTCATTTGTTGATAATAAGCGGTCTTTTGCTACATATTTTGTACAAGAACTAATATAGATTAATTCATTATTATAAAGTTCCCTGATCTGCTTTTCTAACAAACGATTATTTATGATAATACCGTTTTTAATCCCATTCTTTTTGCCTATCTCATATATCCGCTTTATTGGGATTAAATTATCATCAGACAATTCATTTTCATTACAAAACATGTTGGTAAACGCTAAATAAAATGAAATTCTATTTTCATTTGCACGTTGAATTGTATCGAAAAAGCGACCCTTTGCACTAAGTATTATATTATTTACTTCATCCATGCCGGGGTTTACAAGAAGATTGCTAAACCCATCCAGTAAATAATTATTGCGACCGCCATTAAAAGGCGAGTCAGGAAATCCTCCATATATTGAAATACTAATATTTCCGCTATCATTAATTGGAATCAACGCTTCAATCGGTTCTGCATATATTGGAAGTTCAATTTTTATCATCTTTGTGTATTCTAGTATAACAAAATTTATCTTTTATTGGCATGTATCGATTACTACCTGTTTGATTTTTCTTTATTAGGTATAATAATCTATATGGTTAATTTTATTCTAAACGACTCTAATCCATATGATCTTGAATCATCTCATAAACAATATACTCACGATCAAGACAAATCCCTGCATCCTAAGCTAACATACAAAAACACTCTTAGGTTATTAGAAGAAACCTATCCAGATAATAACTATGTATTAAGCGAATTTACTCATGATGACGATATCTATATTTTCAACTTTAGCGATGGGTTTTACAACCAACGCGGTAAAGGCATAACATCAAGTCAATCCAAAGCAAGTGCAATTATGGAATATGTCGAACGGTTCTCTTGGTTAAATTTTGATTATAAACGTGCTGCAAATTATACCAAAGAGTCCTTCAATAGCCTGTCAACTACACATAATATTAAAAACATTGCGAAATGTTTTAATCTTTATGATAGTCCTTATAAAGATGAGTTGATGGAGCTTATAAAAGCAATCCCCCTTGATTGGGTTCAGGGATATTCTCTGACAAGCAATTCACTGACCCACTATCCGGTAAACTGGAATAATACATACAATTCCTCAAATGGACTATCAGCTGGGAATAACAAAGAAGAAGCTATTTCACAGGGTATATGCGAAGTCATTGAACGTCATAATCTTTCTCATTTTATTCTTAACTACAAAGAATCGGAAATTAGGTTTATCGATCACCAAAGCATAGAAAGCACTCTTGTCAAAGAACTACTTAGTTATTACAAAAACAAAAACATTAACATCCTTTTAATAGATGCATCCTTTCCGCTTGAAGCGCCGATGGTTATCGCTTGTGGGATAGATCCATCGCCACAAAAAGAAGTAGTTCGAATCGGCTATGGGTTTGGTTGCCATACGGACCCAGAAAAAGCCATAATTCGGGCAATCACTGAATACACGCAAGGGCGAAAGATTCTTCTTGAAAAAAAAGAACTGGCTAAAGATTTCGACTTTAAAACTGGACAATGGCAATTTCGTTTAAATCTGGACATGGACTACATAATTAAACACG
Organism: Candidatus Margulisbacteria bacterium GWF2_35_9; assembly: GCA_001783275.1. GTDB lineage: Bacteria > Margulisbacteria > Riflemargulisbacteria > GWF2-35-9 > GWF2-35-9 > GWF2-35-9. The sequence goes on along the minus strand of MFRH01000003.1, from coordinate 1,277 downwards.
CAAAAGTAATTAAAGCATCCAGCATGCCCAATATTAAGGACAACGACTTTCAAATAGAAATTCAGAGACTGGTTGATCTATTCCGTCATAAAAGCTTTGAATTGATGATTATTAACAAAACTCATCCGAAACTTAATATCCCGGTATACAGAGTCTTTAGTCCAGATCTTTATGGCGTAAAAGAAATGCACAATGTTGGTAAAAGCGAATTTTTCCTAATTGTCCAACTCTATTATCATGCCGGTATGATAAGTGAAGCCAAAGCTTTTTATGAAAAACACTTTAAGTCCATCATCCATAGTTTTAATGATATGTTTCCAGTTATACAACATTATTTAAACAAATTATCTTTAGGCACTAAATTTAATATCGATATATTTAAAAACAATCTAAGACCAGACAGTATTCCGTTAAGTGAAGCATGTAAAGAAAATTATATAGAAGCATTAAAAGCCACAAATCATATTATGAAGAAATATGATTCAGTAAATAAGTCATAACAAACAAGGAGTTTCTTTGACCGTTTTATTAATCCAACCCTCTTTTTTTTCAACAAAAGCCGAAGAGCTCGCGATGAAAACAATTCATCACCCATCCATCGGTCTATCTCGAATAGAAGCCGTTCTGAAACTAAATAACATTAATTGCAAAATTATTGATTTAAATATTGAACCCTGGAGCAAGGTTAACGAATATATATCCATAAATCAGCCCCAAATTATTGGGATTACTGGATACACATTTATAGCGTCAAAAATGGGGAAAATTGCAAAAGATATCAGACACTTATTTCCAAACATTGTACTCGTTGGTGGAGGAGTCCATGCCACTTATTATTACAAAGAGTTATTAGCACACAACACCTTTGATTTCATCATTCGCTTTGAAGGAGAACAGGCATTTTATAAGCTATGCGAAGAGATTATTAGAAATACAAATAGTTTCAGGTCTGTACCTAATTTAGCATTTAAAAACGGACCGGAAATTATTACAACCAAAGTGAGTCCACCAATTACAGACTTAGACTCCTTGCCAATACCGACATTTGATCTTAGCCACTATCCAAACAAGATCGTCCCAATCGAGACCAGCAGAGGATGTCCTTATAAATGTATTTACTGTTCATCTTCTGCTTATTGGGGCACGCAGATACGATATCGAAGTATTCAAAATATTCAAATCGAAATTGAGCATCATAAAAACAAAGGGTTTCATACGTTCAACTTAATCGATGATCAATTAAATGCAAACTCAAATAGATTTCACGAACTACTTGC
>MFRH01000002.1:5419-13857 GCA_001783275.1 Candidatus Margulisbacteria bacterium GWF2_35_9 | reverse complement strand
TGAATCATTTAACATTTAAACTGATTCCCTTTTCTAATATTTCTTTCATTACCAACCAGCCTTCATTCTTCTTATTATTAAATTCCTCCTCTGAAAGCAAAAGGACGTCCAAAGAATAATCGGGAGAAATTAAATCTTTAACCATATTGTATAATTCTTTGCGTTTATTAATAACCTTGGCATTAACCACTAATAGATCTAGATCACTATCCTCATGCGGCTGACCATAAGCATAACTCCCAAACATATACATGGCTTTTGGATTGGCTTTGTTTTTTATATGCTCAATGATTTCTGCAATTTTTTGTTTTGTTAACATGGTTATTATTGTAACAAGGTTTTATCAAATATCAAACTTGTTTAATAAAAAACGGTTTTTGTAATTTAGTTACAATAGTTTGGTTACAATACTTTTATTACAATATGTTTTACTACATAAAATAGTCTTCGGTTTGGGGGGAGCGGACAAAGCCGGTGACTGGGTTATATTCATGGGGGATTTGGGCTTGGTTAATGATATAAAAATTATGCTGTTTCTCCATCTTTATATATTTTGCAGGTATACTCAGCATATATTTCTGCATTTTTCTGATGTGCTTTTTATAAGAAACTTTAAAGTTAAAATCATGTCGATTATCCATTAATTGCTCTGTCAAAAGTGAATAATCTTCTAGAAGTTTTTTTGAAATATCATCCATAACAACATATACAGGCATTGTTTTATAATTATTTTTTATTAATTCAAAACAGTCTCTTCCATAAAATGCATCAAAGTATTTTAATAGTTTCATAGAACTACACAAATTATTACTGGTTGTTGTTTCTGTAGCATTCTTCATCAAGTCATAATAGCCAACTGCAAGTTGGTAAAAGCAATTCTCTTCAATTACAGATTTCCCACATAAGATTTCTTTTGTTTTTGAAAGAGAAACATCATCATAAATATATTTGGCAAAACTTTTCCCCTCATTAGAATATAAATCAAAAATCTTGACGATACCATTTACCCCATTTCGTGAATTTCTATTACATCTTCCGCAAGCTTGAAAAATTGAATCTAAAGGAGCAATATCTCTAAACACAATATCAAAGTCAATATCAACCCCTGCTTCAACTACCTGAGTGGATACGACCACTTGTCTTTTAACAGCCTTCTTTATTTCAGCTATTCTGTCCAATCTATGCTTTGGAATAACATTTGATGATAAATAAATAGGTTCTAAACCTACTGCTTTTAAAGCTTTATAAACCTCTAAAGAACTGTTTATTGTGTTTAAAATAATTAAAAAACTTTTTTTTGAGTTAGTTTTAATTTCATCAATAGCAATCTTACAAAAATCATCAATACTCGTTTTATTAATCAAAACAGACACATTCAATGCAATCCGATTTAAAGCAGAAAAATATGTTTGTTTTGATACGGCAAGTTCTTTTATTTCTTCTTTTTCTTCAGAAAAAATCATCGGCATAGTAGCTGTTACCAGAATTATTCTCATGTTTAACAATTCTGCTGATTGAGTTAAAACATTATTAATTAATTCCCAATATTTTCTGGGAATTGATTGTACTTCATCAAGGATAATCACAGCATTGCACAATTTGTTAAATTTCTTTAGCAATCTATTGGAACCAGATAATAGTGTATGTAGCAATTGGTAAAAAGTTGTGACGATAATTTTACTATTCCATGTTTCTATTAGATATTCGGCTTGGTTATCAGTTATTTCCTGATTATCCATATCATACTTTGAAGTATTGATGTCTACTAAATGATGTTGTTTTAGCAATATGTTTGCATCGTCTGTATGCAATACTTTCTCAAAAACATCTGCATTTTGATCAATAACAGAAGTAAAAGGAAGGCAATAAATTATTTTATCTAAAGAGACATCCTTTTCCAGCAACTTCAAAGCGGAATTTAAAGCTATTAAGGTTTTACCTGTACCTGTTGGCAAATTAATAGACAATATACGTTTTTTACAATAAACGTTTTGGTCAACTTCTTTATAAGCTTGGTTACGAATATTATTTATTTCAGAATTGTCCATAAAATTATTTTTAATAAAAATGTCAACGCTATCAAAGGCCAAAACAGGTTGTTCTTTCTTTAGTAAATCTCTATCGAAAATACAATCTTGTTTATCTGCATAAACCAAAACCGAAAAATATGCATTAAGGCGTGTATAGAAAACAAGATTATTATTTTTCTTTAATTGATTTTCTAATAATCTCCGTAAAACATTAATTTTAAAATCGAAAAACCAAGAAAGGAATAATTCTTTATCTAGTAAATCATATTGAATACAATCACCATAAATTTGTTTCATTTCTTCTAAATCAATAGCTTCAACAATTTTCATAATATTTTCTTCGGTATATTCATCAATTACTAGTAAATCCTGAAGATTTTCATTTAAGTTACCATGATGTTTTTTGATGGCTAAATAAGCTAGTAAAGATTCATAGGTATCAGTATTAACCTGCAATAAATAATAAAGGCAGAATAAAGCAGATATTCCACTATGCCTTGTTAATGCCTCGTTCTGATTCTCTTTCTTAAACAATTTATTCTGAAAATATTTTGAGGCTTTCCCGAAATCATGAAAAAGTAAAATTATTTGAACCATATCTTTTTTAAGAAAAGGATTATTAAGCTCCTTCAATAAGCTTATCCCAATATCGTAAACATTGATTAAGTGATCTTTTAATAATTTATCTGGGTGCGAATATAGCTTAAAGGAATACAATATTTTCCCCATTTGGGAGAGGATAATATTTGTCTGTCTTAATAAGCAACTGACCGCCTTCTGCTTCATAAATAAATTCTTTATATTCAGTTACTTCTCTATCATTTTTCATCCTATTTGGTAAAACGACTGTAAATACTTTTGAGGAACTAAAATCTATATCTTTAACATTATCTTTCGTGCAAACTGTTGATAATAAAACAAATTCATTTTCTGCAGACTTTTCCTCTGCATTATATTCCCCTACAAAATCGAAATTCGCTAATGTCTGTGAAATACCAATAGATATAGTATAAATACTATGATGATTTATAAGATTATTTTTAAGCATTTTATATATATTGCCTTCAGATGCTGTAGAAAAGTATATTCTATATTTTGGATCTTTAATAAACTCAATGTTTTGTGGTTTATGTTCATCAAATCTACTAAAATGTTTTTTTGAAGTTACTTTTATATTGTTATGAGGAATAACTACCTTTTTTACAGGATTTAATATTCGCAGTCCAATTTCAATACCTTCTCCAATAAAATTCTCAGGATTTTCTTTTTTATCAATACCGATAATTGCTCCAATTATTCCTTGCAACGTAGTTCTTCCTGGGAATGGAAAGGACAACGGTGACATGGTTGTAAAGATTTTCTTAACCATGGCATAATCAGCCCAGATGTCAAATACCAGAACTTTTATCATAAAAATCCTTTAAAGTGTTTTTTCTTCGATTAAATTTTTTATTGAATCATAATTAATAAGTTTACATCTATCGCCTTTAACCAAAATTATTTTTAAAATCTTCTCTTTGTTTTTGGTAATCTTATCAGTAAATAACTGTAAATCAATTTCCACCTCTGAGATATCCCTTATTTTTTCATCAGACATTGCTGTTTTCATGATTACAAGTTTGTCCAGTTCGCCAATAAAAAAATTCGCTTCTTTATAAATTACCCTTATTAGTAAACGAGGGGAATGACCCATCTTGGAACGTGATAATAGATTCTTTGTACCACTCCACATTGCATCTACGAGTTCAGAGGCATCTTCTTCGGTTAAACCGGTATATTTAGCAGCGTTTTCATTTATAACCCCATAAAAAGCTATGAGTGAGTATGGCAAAACATATTCCTCTCTAAAAGTTTGCTGATTTGCACCAGCTTTAGATGCGAATGCTCCTGTACCCTTAAGGTGTTTCAACTCCACCTGATGCAGAGATCTTCCCATTTTGAATTGTACCGGACCTGTATATGTAATGGAGTCCTTGTCTAATGGGATAACACCACCAAAAAGCCTTACATCAATACACTTGCCTAATATGTTGGTTACTTTTTCTTCTTTTGTTATACCAAAATTCTCAGCACGTCCTTTCCCGTCATTTATTCCGCCCTTTACCCCATCCTTCTCCGCTTCAGTCTGTCTACAGAAAATATCTTTTTCTTTTGTTCCATCATATCCCTTAAAATTATACAAATAGTCGCGGATCGTACGTTTTAAACGGACATCAGTAACAATATTTATTCTTGTTTCCTCGTCAATTCGGGGTTTATTCTCATCCATAGGATCACCGTTTGGATTGCAATCTTTTACATCATACAAAAACAATAATTCAGACCTATTCTTTAGTTCATTCATGTTTAATTTACCTCCTCAATATGTTCTTTATCGCCCTTAAACTCTTTTGCCAGATTCATACCCATTACAAAAAAGAAACTTATTTCATCATTGGAAATATTCCATTTTGATTCCAGCATATATGTAGAAATGGTTTCTTCTAATTCTTTATAGAAATTCTTTCCATATTCCTCTAATTTATTAATTATTTCGGGTAATAATTTTTTTACATACTTTTCGTCCAGCTTTAAACCATTTAGTTTAGACCTAAAAGGTGTTGAATTCCTTTCTGAGTACTGAATATTTAAAAGAAGTTGGCAAAGTACACCTTCCAAGAACACAGCTTTCTTAGTATTTGAGTCAAAGAACTCTTTCTTTTCTTCAATAAACTGAACGTATTTATTTGCTCCCATAACAACCTCTCTTTCTTTAATTTGTACCTTCTTATTCCAAAGTTTAAGTTTATTAATAAATTTTATTAATATCATAGCATTTAGTAAATTTATATATAAATATTCGTCATTAATGAATTTGTTTCTTAATTTAGCCATAATCCGCTGCATCACAAAATCATAATCAATACTTTTGCCAATAAATATTGACCTTACTAATTCAAGAAAATAAGAAGAAAAATTTCCTTCAATTTTTGATGCAGGAAAGAAATCCTTAATTATTCCAAAACTCATAAACAAGTCTTTAGTTTCTTTTTTCATTATTATGTCTTTAAAAATTTTATTATTTTCGGCATATTTTTTTGCCTCATACAATTCCTTGAATCTTGAAGGAAAAACATTTTCGATAGATAGTATTATTTTAAATTCAGAATTGTTTTTTTCATAAAAGAACATTGTAAAGTTAGCAGAATTATTGAAATCTTTAAGCTGATCTAGCAATTCATCTTCAAGCTTGTTGGTTTCGTTGATTTTCTTTAGATTTATTAAACCATAATGATCATTTATTAAAATGTCCATAAATTCACTATTATTTTTTGTATCAATAATAAGCTCTGGAAGCAAAAAATAACTAAAACCATAAAAATTAAAAGATAGGTTATTTTCAATAACCGCTCTATATTTTACTAAATCTTGAGCACAACTTTGACAAACTGGATAATTTTTCCAAGCATTCCTTCTGTTAAAACCACCAGCGACAACAGAATCTTCATTAGCTGAATAAAATTTAAAAGTATCTACATAACCCCATACTTCCAAATCTTTCGACTGACAAATATAGCAATTCGCTTTTTCAGACCTTGAAACAGTTTCGCTATATTTTATATAAAAATCTCGATATTGATTTTTAGTGTAGTTATCAATTATTTTTTTATATTCTTTCCATTCACCTAAATATTTTCCATCAACCTTAATAGAAAGAATAAAGTTATCCTTGACTTCAATAGGCTTGGATACAAAATCAGTTGTTAAAATATCTGATAATCCTTTAATCGAATTATTTGTTTCTAAATTATCTTTTACTATTGCTTCTATTTTCTTGCCAGGTTTAGAGGTCAATACAATACAATTATCTTTAAGTAAATTTTTCTCATAAAAAACTGTTGCAAATGGAGACTTTGAATTACCTGATGCGTTTTTAAATAAATATAGTCCTTTTTTATTTTTTCCTAAATCATAATCTTCTATTTCGTTGCCAATATATTGGTATGTGCCGTTCTCATCAATTTTAAAACACAGAAAAACAATACCTGTGTCTTTCTGTTCCTTCAAATTCAACCCCAGCGGATTATCATCAAAATAATCCTCCGGTATAAGCTTGCCCAATTTATATAGTTTACTTAGCATTTTGTATCATCCTTTAGCATCATATTAACACAAATCAATGTTTAATTTCCATTTTTTGTGGTATATTATAAACATTAAATGGCTTCGGCCTCTGAGGCTTCTTCTTAAAGTAGTTTAGGGAGAAGCCGTTTTTTTATAAGTTAACAATCTCCTTAATTCTATTTTTCAGCTTAATAAAATCTGGCTCTGCAATCATGCCTAATTTTCTTACTAATCTTCTTTTATCAAAAGTTTTTAGCTGGGAAACGATAGCTGTACTAATGCCATCTTTGAATTTAAAAGAAAAATAAAAAGGGAAATTCTTTTCCTTGCTTGTTAAAGGCACTCCGCAAAAAATATTGTTATTAAATTTTGATAAAATAATAACTGGCCTAATAAATTCATCATTTTTCCCATCCTGCTCATATCCTACATTTAATCCAATTGAACAAACCCATATTTCTCTTTCATGGAAAAATATATTTTTTTCATTATTATGAATTATTTTTTTTAAGTTATTCCATTTATCAAAATCTTTTTGCATTTAGTCCTCTTTTTTTTACTGGTCTCTCTTTTTTACACATTATAAACATTAGGTTTCAATCCTTATTTTCTTGGATATTTAAATATCTAATTTCACAATCAATTCTAACCTGATGTTCTTCTCGGTTCATTCTTTGTGCTTTTGGATATCAATTTTGATTAGAGAGACCAGCTCTAATGTAATTTTTCCAATATCAGGATTTACTGACAAAATAATAGCCAAAATAAAAATAACTAATAATCCTGAACATAAAAAAACTACCATATCGCCATAATAAATCTAAAATAATTTAATGTAAAGTTTTTTTACTAATATTTATAATGTTCATAAACATGCACAAAAAATGCTCAAATTTCAGGTTTTTTAGTCTTTCATCGTCCAACACAAAACCTTTGACTATATATTCACGTAGTCGAGCTGTTGCCCACTGACGAAAGGCCGTGGCAATAGAGCTTTTTACACGGTAACCTACTGAGATGATCATATCAAGATTATAAAAATCAGGCTCTCTTTTTACCTCACGATTGCCTTCTTTTTGAACTATTAGGAATTTCCTAATAGTTGAGCTTTCATTTAATTCGCCTTCTTTATAAATGTTTTTGATATGTTCATTGATAGTAGCAATAGTTACATTAAAAAGCTTAGCTAAAAGTTTTTGAGTTAGCCAAACCGTCTCGCCATCAAAACGCACATCAATTTTGGTCTCACCAGATTCTGCTTTATATATTATTATTTGAGATTGAGGTTGGAGTTCGTTCATAAAATACTTTTCCAATCTTCAAAATAATCCTTAGGTATATGCTTGCCAAGTTTATATGGTTTTTGTAGCATTTCTAGTATCCTTTAACATTATATTAACACAAAATAATGTTAAATTCCCATTTTTTATGGTTTATTATAAACATTAAATGGCTTCGGCCTCTGAGGCTTCTTCTTAAAGTATTTTAGGAAGAAGCCGTTTTTTTCGGATTATCCCAAATGTATTGGCGGATATGTCCCAATTCCGGTTCATCCCTGATAATTCTGTCATGAAATGATGATTGCCATTGGAATTCATGGTCATGATATGTTTCTCGTATTTTGCGTGTTACAGATGATTTATATTGCGAAATTATTTTTGGAATCAATTCCATGTTACGACTGGGCTGTAGGGAGCAACGATCGTTGTTCCCTACAGCATCAATTATGATAATCCCATGAACATGATCGGGCATTATAATAAATTCATCTAATGTGATATCCCTGAAATGATGCGGTATTTCTTCCCAAAGATGGCTGGCGATAGCGCCATATTCGTTTAAAACCATTTGATCATTTTTAATTTCACCAAACCAAGGCAAACGATCCTTCACATTGGTGGTTATAAAATAATATCCCGGTGTTGAATAATCATAACCCTGTTTACGGGTTGGTTTTCGGTTTTTGAGAATCATTTCAGCCCATTCTTGTGGGGATGGGTTACCCCCATCCCCACAATGGTACCATAGCCCCTTGAAACAGATTTTCCCAGCCCGATCAGATCAGGCAATTTAAAATTAACTGTGAATGACCCTGTAAATCCTATAACCTCTATTCCTTTGAGTCTGACCTTGGTCGGATTAAGGTTGATTTCCGGATTAATTGTATCGGGGATTTGATAACCCACACCTTTAGCAAAAGACAGGATGTTGCCAATAAGGCATTTGATTAGGAGTGTCTCTTTATCTTTAGAGCTGGTAAGGCTAATATATTCTTTATAATTATCTTGCTTTAGGGCTATCCAG
>MFRH01000002.1:0-5411 GCA_001783275.1 Candidatus Margulisbacteria bacterium GWF2_35_9 | reverse complement strand
AAATTTATAGGTAATTTTTTCTGGCGATAAACCAAAATCAAAAAATTCCGATTCCAGCATTTTTTCGTTTAACTCAATCCTAGTATCATCTATTTTTATTTCCTTAAGTTCTAAGAATAATTTTTTAAGTAGCGGTATCGTCTTTTCTGTAATGGCAATTATACACGGGTTATCGTCAATTACCTTAAATTGAAATAACGGATACCGATATATAGCCTTACCTGTTTGCGGGTCATGATTATGCAGTAAATCAAATTCCTGAAATTTATCGCCAATATAACCTCTAAATTTATGAGATTGGCTTTTGTGTAAGGTTATATCGTTTAATACAATTTTACCGATTTGCAGTTTCATAAATAATCAACACCCACATACTCTTTCGAATTTTTTGGTATTATCATTCATCAGCTTCATCTTAGCACAAAACAAGATTTCTCTAAAACAGGTCCATACAATTTAATATTTAGTTTTTAAAAAATTGATGATACTATACATACATGAATTTTCAAGAGGTCATTCTTAAATTACAATCTTATTGGGCCGACTACGGTTGTATTATCCAGCAACCCTATGACATGGAAAAAGGAGCTGGGACGATGAATCCAGCTACATTTCTACGCGTATTGGGACCGGAGCCGTTTAATGTTGCCTATGTTGAACCCTCGAGAAGACCCACTGATGGTCGATATGGAGAGAATCCGAATCGACTTCAACACTACTTTCAATTCCAGGTTATTCTAAAACCATCTCCTTTGAATGTTCAAGAACTTTATCGTGCCAGCCTTGAAGCCATTGGCGTCAATACGAAGGATCATGACCTACGATTTGTTGAGGATAACTGGGAATCACCGACACTAGGTGCATCTGGTGTTGGCTGGGAAGTATGGTTGGATGGGATGGAAGTGAGCCAATTCACCTATTTTCAGCAAACAGGAGGCGTTGAACTTGATCCTATATCCGTTGAAATTACTTATGGACTTGAACGACTGGTCATGTTTATACAAAAAGTAGAATCTGTTTATGATATTACTTGGGTAAAAAACATTAAATACGGTGATATTTATCTTCAAAACGAAAAAGAACAGAGTACCTATAATTTTGAAGTTGCCAATGTGGATATGCTCATGACCCATTTTAACGGATTTGAAGCAGAATCTCTGGAATGCATTAAACAAAATCTGGCTCTTCCTGCCTATGATTACTGTTTAAAATGCTCGCATACCTTTAATCTACTGGATGCTAGAGGTGCTATTAGTGTTACCGAAAGAACCAAGTATATTACTCGGATTCGCCACTTGGCTAAAAAATGTGCCACACTTTATCTGGAACTGAGAAAAGAGCTCGGATTTCCAATGTGTAAAGAATAAAACTACCATCTTATTTTATTTTTCTTATTATTAGAATTTCAGCTATTTTGTTACTGATAGTTAGTTTGAGTTTAAACAACTTATCATTAATTTCTTCTATGGTCATACGATCAATACTCAGAGGGGATGTTGTTAAATAACGATAGGCTGTTTGTTTCACATAGAGTTCTTTATTCTTTAAACCAACGATATACAGTTTTGTTGATGCTGTGATCAGCAAAGTGTCTCCAATCACTTTTATATCACTGGCATCATTTGCAATAAGCTGAAGATAGTTTTGGGCAAATACAATTTGTTGCGAGTTTTCCGATTCGACTAAATACTTCTGATTATCCTTAATTTCAGTTAAAACAAGTCGAATGAAAAGCGGGAATAATACAGCTATGATGGACAATCCGACAATAAATTCCAACAAGATAAAGGCGTTCTTTTTCTTGACTTGTTTTTGATAATTTAATACACCCAAAATTATCTCCTACATTATTCGAATTTCATTAATCCTATGTTATCATAAATAGAAGTTATACAAAAATATAACAGGATTATTCGGGGGTTTAACATTATTATAATCATTTCTTATCTATTCTTTTTATTAATGCTTGGCGCAAGTGGGTACATTTCGTTTCTATTCTACAAAAAACATCAGGCGATTAAAAATGAAATCGAACTTCTCCATAAAAACACAAAACGTAATGAATATAAAAATGAACGCGATTTGGAAATGGCAAGAAAAATACAGTCCGGTTTGCTTCTTGAGAATAAAGTCCAATATAAAAATTATCAACTCTCGGCTGTTTGCTTTCCGGCACAAAAAATTGGTGGAGATTTTTTTATCGTTGATAAAAATATTGCGAATCAAGTAGATATGTCTTCTGATCAAGAAAGAGGGATCTTTTACCTTAAAAATAAAAAAGAAGAGACCCTTAATTTTGCAATCGGCGATGTATCTGGCCATGGAGTTGCCTCTGCACTGGTTATGATCTTAGCAAAAAACACATTAGAAGACCTTTACCAGAAGAAAATATCACTTAGAAAAATGATGCAAGTTGCAAATAAAAAGTTAATAGAATATACCGAAGGAAGTGCCATCAATTTTGTAACTGTTTTTGCAGCTTCGCTTAATACTCAGAACAACAAACTGACTTTCTCAAAAGCCGGCCACACGGCTCCCCTCGTTTTTAAGAAAAATGGCGATGTTCATTCTCTTGAAACAGAAGGAGTATTTCTTGGGATGTTTGATAATCCAGAGTTTGAGGAAAAAGAAATTACCCTTGAAAAAGGTGATAAAGTGTTTCTTTATACCGATGGATTGAACGAAGCAAGAAACCCTAAAGATGAACTTTTCGGTGTCGCAAAGTTAACTGAAGTCCTTAAACAAAATATCTGGTTATCGGGTGAAAATCTATTTCAAAAAATAATGGATGAAATTAAAGAATATACTGGGAACAGTTCTGTAAACGATGATATAACAATGGTTCTCTTAGAAGTTAACTAAACTAGTACTGCCCTTTTTTAATAAACTTTTTTAATTTTGAGATGGAATGTTTTAATAAACGAGACACATGCATTTGTGACAGTTCAAGGTAGGTTGCAATTTCCTGTTGAGACAGATTATCATAATATCTCATATAAATGATTCTCTGTTCTCTTCTGTTTAGAATATTGGCTATACCATATTTTAAGGCTTCTCTATCTATTATTCGGGTTTCCATATGGTCAACACCCAAAGAATCCATTAGCGATGCCTTTGAATTTGTAACGACTTCTCCACTTCTTTCAGATACAAATGAAGGAGCATCCAAACTAAGAGCTCGTGTAACCTCTCCTGCTTCCATTGCCTCTAAAACTTCATTTTCAGTGACTTTTAACTCCATTGCAAGTTCTTCGATTGTGGGAGATTTATCCTTAAACTGATGATACTCAAAAATAACTTTCTTAATCTGAGAATTTAATTCATGTAATCTTCTTGGTAGCTTTACTAATCGAGCGTGATCTCTGAAATAATGTTTTATTTCACCAATTACCATCGGCATTGCATATGTTGCAAACTCTGCGTTATAGGAAGGATCATAGTTTTCCATGGCTTTTAGCAGACCAACAATTCCCACTTGAACCAAATCATCCAATGACTCCCCTTTTCCAAGAAAGCGTCTTGCCACATATATAACTAAATTATAATGAGCTTGGATAATCTTATCTTTGAGCGCAGGATTCTTTGTTTTTAAGTATTCTATGAAAAGATCTTTATTTTCTGACAAGTATGAATCCCTCGACTTAGCCTATTGTAAACGATTATTTTTATAACTATAATCAGTTATATGATACATTATGACTCTAGAAAAATAAACCCTAAAGATGTTTTTCTCTCAATAGATAAAGGAAGTCGATTCATATCCCCTTCTTTGCTTAATAAATGTTCATCGGTAATTAAGCTGACTAAAGAAGAAGTTTATCCCTATTTAACAGATTTATGGGGTCTGGATATGAGTAAAATCAAGATTATCGGAATCACTGGGACAAATGGAAAAACCACTGTATCTTATCTCGTCCAACAGATCCTAAATGAATGCAACATTAAAAATCGGTTGATCGGCACAATCAATTCGAATCTAACAACACCGGAAATGTTTGATCTTTTAGAAAATATTAAAGACATGCAGGCAAAAAATGAAACCCATTTAATTATGGAAGTATCCTCGATTGGGATTACTGAAAAGCGTATTCACGGCCTGACTTTTGCTGTAAAATGCTTAACCAATATTACTCAGGATCATTTAGATTATCATAAAACGTTTAAACATTATGTCGAAAGCAAATTTAAATTTTTAAATCTTCCCGGGCCGACCGTTTTTCCCAAGGATTATAAACGAATACCCATTAATTTCCCGACTCAATTAAAAGGAAAATTCAACCTATTTAATATACAAGCAGCCTATGCGATTGCTCTCGCCTTGAATATTTCAAAACCTACCATCGAAAAAGCACTTGAACATGCGATCCCTCCCAAGGGTCGATTTCAATATATTAAAACTTCTAATCCCTTTAACATTATTGTTGATTATGCCCATACACCGGATGGCCTAACAAACATACTAAAAGAAGCCCGTCGATTAACAGACAAGAACCTAATTGTCGTTTTTGGTGCTGGAGGCGATCGAGATAAATTGAAACGACCTCTCATGGGAAAAGCAGCTGATGATTTGGCTGATATTATTGTCTTAACCAGCGATAATCCCCGAAGTGAAGTTCCGGAAGAAATAATGAAAGACATTCAGGCAGGTATCAGCCGAAGCGATATGTTAACCATTACCGACCGTGAAGAAGCAATTCGGAAAGCTCTTCAAATTGCTAAACGTGGAGACACTATTGTTATTGCTGGAAAAGGTCATGAAAACTATCAAATCTTACATGATAAAACAATTCATTTTGATGATGTCGAGATCGTAATGAAATACTCTAAATGACATATTCCATCGATAGTCGCACAATAAATACAGGTGATATTTATATTCCCGTCAGAGGACAAAACTTTGATGGGCACCAGTTTATAACAGATGTACTCTATAAAGGGGCCTCTCAAGTATTGGATGTTGATCTTCTTCAATATGCAAAATATTATCGGGAAAATAAAATAAGCGCGACCATCATTGGTGTCACTGGAAGCGCTGGTAAAACAACTGTAAAAGATATGTTGTACGAAGTCCTTAAAAGTCGGTATCGGGTTTATAAAACATTGGAAAACCAGAATAATGAAATTGGAGTGCCATTAACACTTTTAAATGCCCCGATGGATGTTGATTTTATCATTATTGAGATGGCCATGCGCAAACGAGGTGAAATAAAACAATTAACACAGATAGCTCAACCGGACCATGTCCTTATCACCAACATCGGATCAACTCATATTGAATTTTTAAAAACAAAACGCAATATAGCATTGGCCAAAGCAGAAATTTTTAACTTTAAAAAAAATACAGAAAAAAAACATACGTGTGTCATTAATAAAACAACCAATTATTCAGACTTAGTAGCATCTATTGCTAG
>MFRH01000001.1:63752-69584 GCA_001783275.1 Candidatus Margulisbacteria bacterium GWF2_35_9 | reverse complement strand
GGACAGCTATGAGCTATTTACTATATACATAATTCTTAAAATATTTTAATGTATTGATTAATGAAATCAAAAATTATTCTTATATTTATCGATGGAATTGGTTTAGGCAATCAGACGAACGATAATCCATTTTATACTTCAAATATGCCATTTTTAACTTCTTTACTTAGTACTCGACTGGTATCCGGAATCAATATTGTTAAAGAACATCTTTTGGTGAAGGGGATCGATGCCAGCCTGGGGATTGATTCGTGCCCCCCACAAAGTGCTACCGGGCAAACAGCATTATTAACAGGGATAAATGCTGCGAAGTTGCTTGGATATCATCTGACGGCTTACCCGAATGATATACTGATAAAAGCAATAAATGAACACAATATATTTAATAAACTGTTTAAGAATGGATTAAGCGCTACATTCGCAAATGCCTACGATACGAAGCAATATCAAAAAAGAATCCAGTCTGGAAAAATCAAGCATTCCGTTACCACTCATTGCGTAATGAGTGCCGGATTACCCTTTCGAACTATCGACGACCTATTAAATAACAATGCTGTTTATTGGGACATCACTCATGAGTACTTGAAACAACTCAATCCAGAACTTGATATCATTGATCCATACCAAGCCGGACAAAATTTGGCAAGATTGACTAATGATCATGATTTTGTGCTTTATGAATGTTTTTTGCCTGATCTAATCGGTCATAAACGAAATCACGAAAATGCCCAGACATTTCTTGGTATTTTCGATCGTTTCCTTGAAGCATGTTCCTTATATTCATCCAAAAACAACACAACAATACTTATTTCAAGTGATCATGGTAACATGGAGGATTTAACAACGGGTGGGCATACTTACAATCCAGTTCCACTTATCGCTATAGGCAATGACGCCAAATACTTTGCCCACATTAATGCCATCACCGATGTATGCGATTCCATTGTTAGAGTATTAACAAAGTAGCAACTGAATTTAGTTATTGTTTAGAATTTCGATCAGATTGTTGTTGTCTACTAACACATTCTTATCTAAAATTAAATTACATAGAGATTTTGGAATTTCGCCAACATTTTGCCGATATCCCGTTAGTATTATTGTTCGGATAGACTGATCTATCCCTTTTACTAGTTCGATCAATTGTAACCCATTCATCTGTGGCATCATATAATCTGTTAGAAGGATATCAATAGCCCCTTTATTATTCTGGATATATTCAAGTGCGTTATAGGGATCAGTAAATGTTTTAGTATTATAATGTCCGGAAAGTTCCATTTCCATAATTCCAACGATTGCTTCATTATCATCCACAAATACTAGAGTCCGAGCCATTTAATCTTCCTTTTATTTTCTATTGTTAATTATATACTAATTTTTAATCATATATCAATTAAATTTGAAAATGTCATTAACTATGGTGGGCGGTATTGGAATCGAACCAACGACCTCTTGCATGTCAAGCAAGCACTCTAACCAACTGAGCTAACCGCCCTTCTAAATAAAAAGAACTTTAACAATCAAGTTATTATAACATAAGCAAATTCATATCCTCAACCTATGATGTTCTGTTATTTATTTAATAGAAAAGTAATTTACTTAGGAAGATTTAAAGCTTACTACTGTTAACAGATGCTATAAATTTTGCAAGGAATGCTACTCCAAAGATGGGAGACATTATTATTCCCACGAAGATGTCTGTCACTCGTGTTTTTTTGAATTTTTCTGCCATTTTACCTAAACTCTTATCCATAATTTATCCCTTTTATTTATTACACTTTTTACCATCTGCTAATAAATTTAAAGAATTATATCATGTATAGTAAATTTTGTGGAATATTATTAAATTAATTATTCTTTAGATTCAATTGTTCGAAGCGTAGATTGGAGGAGGCGGGCAGATTTGAACTGCCGGATAACGATTTTGCAGACCGCTGCCTTACCACTTGGCTACGCCTCCATTATTAATTATTGTTCTTTTTTCAATATCTTTATAAGATATGGGTGTTTAACAATGCTTAATTTTCCTTGAAGTAGTATAGACTATTCTGTTTTGCTTATCAATACGCGTTTTTATCTTGAAACCAAGCCATCCCTCATACTCTCTACAAGAATTCGCAGGTCATCTACAAGTTTTTTATTAATTTCAGATGATGCAGCAAGTCCGATAGTAGATGCCGATACTTCCTCTGCAATTGCATTATTATCCGCTGCTACACTGAACACTTCTTTCGTTTCTTTAAGAATTTTTTCAGCATGGCTTTCAATCAGCTCAATTTCAACTGTGTTTTCTGCAGAAATGGTTGCAACTTTGTTTGTTGCATCCAGTAATTCACCAGAAGAAACGGCTAGCGTTTTTATTGAATCGGATGAGTCATTTACAGACGTAAATAAACCCTCGGTAATGCCAACTACATCGTCAAATTTACCTGCCATAGACTGTGTAGAGTTAGATATATCCTCCATCTGGTGAACCGTATTATCTACTGCATCTCGAATATTTTGTAGGGAGGTTTTTGCGCTCATTGACAGCGTTACACTCTGCTCAACTTTCTTTCGACTTACTTCCATTGAGTCTACCGCTTCGTTTGTAATATTCTGAATGGTATAAATTAAATTTGCAATTTCCTTTGTGGCTTTTCCTGACTTCTCAGCCAGTTTCCGAACTTCATCGGCAACGACAACAAATCCCTTGCCTGCTTCCCCAGCTCTTGCTGCCTCAATTGCCGCGTTTAACGCTAACAGATTTGTTTGTTCGGCTATATCATCAATGATTACAATTATATCTTCAATCCGTTTAGAATAGTCTCCCAACTCAGATATCTTTGTAGCAGATGAAACAACCATTCCTTTTAAGTTATTAATCTCAAGAACAATATTTTCTACATTGCTCATGCCTTTTTCAGCAACACTTGCCGACTCTTTTGAGCTTGTATAAACACTCTTTGCTTTATCTTTTATTAAATTAACAGTCGATAATGTCCCTTCAATATATTGCGAAGTCGATTCGATTTTCTGCATTTGCTTATAGGAGTTTTCGTTTAACGTTTGAATAATGTTGTTATTATCTGTCAGCTGAGCAGCGTTGTGTTTCATTTTCTCATTTTGAGTTTTAACACCTTCACTGATATTTTTTAAACTCCCATTAATCTTACCAATTGATTCCGTAATATTATTGATACCTTCAGTCTGAAGGGTTGCCCCATTTGCAACATCAGTTATGATCTTTGATAGTTCCCCGAAATTATCCGCAGTATCCTTCACATTTCCATCCAGTTGCCCAATATGAATTAATAATTGAATAGACAAACTTTTCATTTCTTGAAAATATTTCGCTACATCCTCAACTTGTATATTAAACGCATCTACCAACTCATTATATGGCGCAGGTAATAACTCTGTTATCCTAAAATCATAATCTCTATTACTCATTTTCTGAAATGCTTCCTTAAATACACTAATTCGTTTTGCCTGATCTTTTTTTGTTCTGTGAATGATAATCACTATTAAAAGAGCTAACAAAGCGACCATTACACTAAATGCAATGAGCACTCCTATGTGACGTTTCTGAATCAGATCATCTTTGATTGGAACCTGCATTGATTGGCTTGTGCCAATGACGAGACCTTTATGCTTTAGAAAAACGGCATAGCATAATTTTTTTTCTATCTCACCTAAATCATTCTTTGAATAGTAAATAATATATGCATCACCAGACTTAATTGTATTTTCTATCAATTCGTAGAAAAAAGCATTTCCCTTTGAATCTTTAAAATTTTCGACGCCCATTTTCTCGATGTATTTCTTTAATGGATGATATATAATATTCGCATTTTCATCCGTTGCCCAAAAATATTGTTGGCTTACTTTAAACTGTTGAAGCGTATTAATAATTTCTTCTTTTGTCTTTTTTGTTGATAAGTAATTTGCTAGTATATCGACTTTTTCTTTTATATTTTTCTCATCTTGCTGGTTATAAAATTTTTCTGACGATGTGCTTTGAGAATTATCTGTATCGGATATAATCCTATTAAATATCAAAAATATGAACATTAAACCAACTATAGCGATAGCTATTCTTGGCCAATGTAATTTAAGATTAAAATTTAACTTCATTTATGTAGTCTCCCCCAAAGAAACCTATATTTTATATATTAATTGATATCAGATATTCTGACAATGCTTCTTCCCATTTTCTTATCTTGTAAGATAAGACCTTTTCGAGCTTTTTATTACACAAAATACTGTATTTCGGTCTTGAGGCTGGCGTTGGATATTCTTCGGTGCTAATGCAGTTCACCTGGACTTTTTGTTTCTGCATCTGAAAAATTCTCTTTGCAAACAAACACCATGAACTAGATCCACTGTTAACTGCATGATAAATACCGCAAGAACCCATATCTACTAAGGCTAAAGTCCATGCCACGAGATCGAATGAATACGTAGGCGCACCATATTGATCCCCTACAACATTTATCTCGTTTCTTGTTTGAGCCAAGTTTAACATCGTTTTGACAAAGTTCTTACCATTTGGACCATATAACCATGCCGTCCTTAAAATCAAATATTGATTAATATCCAAAATACGTTGAATTTCTTGTTCCCCTTCTAACTTACTCTTCCCATAGATACTTATTGGACCTGTACTATCCGATTCGATATACAATTTTTTATCACCAGCAAACACATAATCGGTTGAAAAGTGTACTAGTTTTTTATTATTTTCAGATGCAAATATAGCAAGATTTTTTACCCCCAAGCTATTAACACTATAGGCCATGGACTGATCCGTTTCTGCTTGATCAACGGCAGTAAATGCTGCACAATTTATAATAATATCAAATTCATAATCTTTTAAATGATTAACGGATTGTAACTGAGTAATATCAATATCCTTAATTGTTAAAGCAATGATCTCCTGCTTGCGTTGACTCAGCACTTTTACAAAAGCTGAACCTAACATTCCATCCGATCCGATTATCACTATTTTAGTCATTTTAACTTCATCCTTTTACTATATTTTTCTCTACCCTTTTGCTTTTTTAACTGAACCTCTTCCAAGTAAGCTTTATTGTTTTTTTCCTTTATTTTTTCAGCCAGTTTTTTTTTATATATCTTTGCCTTTGATTCCTGAAACTTTAAACTTATTTTAATATTTGCTTCATAACTTTTTGTACTGATAATTCTTTTTTGATAATTAGCCAATGCACTATGAACTTTTTGTTTTAGAACGCCATCTCCTTTGCCATAGATGATATTTAATTCGGATATTCCATAGGCAGTACATTCTGTAAATACATTAGCCAGCGCATATTCAACCTCATCTGCGTACAATCCATGTAAATCAATCTCTTTGACTCTATATCCCATTTCTAATGAAAAACTTCTAGGCCCAGCCGTTCTAACCCAACTAGAGGATTAAGTTTGCCACTTTTTCCCAAATAATCTAGTTCATGACAATCGCTCAGTACTTTTCTTAAATCTTGTAATTCCCATAAATTCAAGTCTGAAACTAATTTTTTGATATAGAATGGTGACTTACCTGCTTTTTTTACTAGTTCCGAAACATTTGTCGTATTACATGACTTCATCAAAAGCAACAATCGGAGATGTGAAGTTAGCATACTCAGCAAGGGATACGCTTCTTCCTGTTTTCGGATGTCTTTCAAATACTTAAACACACTTTTCTTATTTTTCTTCCTAAATGCATCTATAAACTCAAATACGCTTTGTTCCTCATTGCAGGCATATAGCTTTACATCATTTAATACTATTTTTTTTCTAGGTAGGATACTCGTTCCTATTTTCTCAATATTTGAACTTAACATCCATAAA
>MFRH01000001.1:0-63743 GCA_001783275.1 Candidatus Margulisbacteria bacterium GWF2_35_9 | reverse complement strand
ACCATGTCCACGAGTTCATTTATTGCGATATCCTCAATTTCAAATCCTTGTTCAGACACAATGCTTTTTGAGATTGCTATCACTTTGTCTCTTTGCCATACATCAAATTTTTTAAATTCTTTTGTCTGACAAGTATCCATAAGATATTTTACTATTTTTTTACGCTTATCCGGCATTTTTCTAATCACGAAACAAACAGAATTGTCACTTGTATTATCCTCAAATAGACGTTTAAAATGTTCGTAATAATCATCACGAACATCCGGAATTCCATTAAATATGATTAATTTTTTACTCGAAAATAAGCTGACGGAAAATGCGGCATCAATTAGGCTCTCCACAGAGGACTTTTCTTTAAACTCTTCAATCGATAATCCATCCTGCCCACCTAAAAATGAGTTCTTAAGTTTCGAAAGTTCCTGCATTAGCAAGTATTCTTCATCCCCATAATATAAGTATTTTTCCATAATCTACTTATTGATTATTTCGTTATAAGCTTCATCAAGAAACACTAGGGTTTGGGATAGAAAAGAAGACTCTTGTTCAGAAAGGTTTCCTTTTGTTCTGCTTTCTAACATTTTTAGCATATCTATTGTCAGCATCGCTTGCTCTAAGTCTATTTCTTTTTTGTTGTTGATTGGATTCACTACTTTCCCCAATTGTTGCATGGCTGTCATATTAAATGTATAGACCAATGACGTAAATAGAGATTCCTCAAATTCTATATTTTCATCCATAATGTTAGCTATTTTCATCCTCTAATTGTTGATATGTTTCGTCAGATATATCACTGTTTGAATACACATTTTGCACATCATCATTATCTTCCAGCTTATCAATCATTGAAAGGATTTTTTTTGCGATCGTAACATCAGTAACTGGAATTTGCATGGAGGGGATCATCGATAACTCAGAGTTTAAGTACGCGATATTATTTGAATCAAAATCATTTTTAAGTGATTCATAAGTGAGCGATTCGCAAATAACTTCAATTGATCCATCGTCTAATTGCTTAATGTCATCCACATCATGATTGATTGCAATATCCATAATTTTATCTTCCGATACTGCCGCACCATCAAATACAAAAACTCCTTTTTTACTAAACATATAAGCAACAGAGCCTTTTTCTGCCATATTGCCTCCTGCTTTTGTAATCACATTTTTTATTTCAGGCAATGTACGATTTTTATTATCAGTCACACACTCTATAATCATTGCGACGCCAGCCTGGGCATAAGCTTCATAGGTAACTTCCTCCATATGACCTGAATCACCACTACCTGTCCCTCTCAGGATTGCTTTTTTAATATTATCATTGGGCATATTCACTTCCTTCGCCTTTTGAATGGCAAAACGTAAGCGTGAATTCATATCAGGGTCACCGCCACCTAATCTGGCTGCCATAATGACTTCTCTTGCAGCTTTAGTAAATATTTTCCCTTTTTTCTCGTCATTTGCACCTTTTTTTCTCTTTATTGTGCTCCATTTACTATGTCCAGACATGATTCAACCCCTTTATATTCAATTATTGAGTGTTTTTATCATTTTGTTATCAAAAAACCTAAGATTCAGCACTCACCTAATAATTTATTATACAACATATTATTGTTTCCTAAAACTTATACATTACATTCTTTCGATGCATTACAGAAAATTTTGTTCGATATATTATTAAAGAAACACAACATTGGAGAAATTAAATGATCGTAATAACAACACTAATTCTAATATCCCTTTCCACTATCGGATATATCTTTTTTAAAAATAAAAAAAGTACTAAAACTATTTATAAAGTTGATTTAATCCTTGACCAAGCATTGTCGGAGAAGTCGATTTACAAGGTGAACTTGATTCACAACAAAGACGTTGTGCCAAAGAGGCACAAGTCATATATAAAAAGTTACGTTATCTAAACACCCCTCTTCCCCCCCCAATGTTTAGATAGCGTGATACGAAGGAACGTTCCCCCCCAGGACGTTCCTTCATTTTTTAAAAAATTCCAACATTATTTTTATCACTGTTAAAATATGAAAGAATATTTTTGAAAGAAAATATAAAGGAGACTAAAAAAAAGCGGGCATAGCCCGCTTTTTTTTATTTATGAATGGACTAAATGTCCGTATAGTTGTGAGTATTTCTGCGCTGAAGACTTCCAAGAGAAATCACATTTCATTGCATTGGAAACAATCTTCTTCCATGCTTTTTCATCAGAATATACATTAATCGCTCTAAGTAATGTCTTATAAAGTTCCTGACTATCATACTTACTAAAAACAAATCCATTACCTTTATCCTGCTCAAAGTCTTTAGCTAAATCAAAATCAACAATCGTATCCGCTAAACCACCTGTTTCTCTAACGACAGGAATCGTTCCGTATCTTAAACTAATCAACTGTCCCAATCCACAGGGTTCATACTTTGACGGCATTATGAACATATCCGACCCAGCATAGATATATTGCGCCAAGTTTGCATCGTATTTTAGCTGCAAACTCATTTTTGTCGGATATTTAGACTGCAACTCGGAAAACAATTTATGGTATTTCTGTTCGCCTGTACCAAGAACAATCAGTTGAATATTTAGATGCAAAAGTTTATCAATAATTTCTGCCAAAATATCAAAACCTTTTTGGTCTACTAATCTTGATATTATTCCTAAAACAGGTGCGCCAACTTTGCGACGCATACCGCATTGTTTTAATAAATACTTTTTATTATCTAACTTATTAACGATTGTTTTTAAACTATATTTTTTGTGAATAATGGGATCATTACTCGGACTGAAAACATTATAGTCGATACCATTGATAATTCCAGAAACGGAGCTCTTTCTGGCATTTAAAAGGCCATTAAGTCCTGCTCCATATTCCTCGGTCTGTATTTCCTGACTATATCGCTCGCTTACTGTAGTAATAAAATCAGCATACACGAGACCTGCTTTTAGGAAATTCAGCTTCCCCCAAAACTCTAATTTATCCATAGTGAATAAGGACTCATCCAAGCCCGTCTTGCTCATTGATTCCGCTTCAAAAACCCCTTGATATCCTAAGTTATGGATGGTTAAGATTGTTTTTATCCCCTGATAAAATGGATCAATTGAATATAACGTCTTAATATAAACTGGAACTAATCCGGTTTGCCAATCATTGCAATGAATAATATCTGGTTTCCAATTCAAACGCTTACACATGTCTAAAGCAGCACGGGAAAAATATATAAATCGTTCATCATTATCGATATAATCTTTATCCGTTCCGGGAACCTGATATAGACCATCGCGGTCGTAGAGATCATTATTCTCAATAAAATATACTTTAGTCTTGCTATCCGGAATGACAGACGAGAATGCAGCGCCATTAATCTGTTTATCTCCCACTTCTACAACGAGATCAGTTAACGCTAACTGTAAATTATACTTTTCTTTATTAACCTGTCTGTAGCGGGGCATAACGACGACAACATCATGACCAATTTTACTAAGTGCTTTTGGAAGTGCTCCAGCAACATCGGCCAAACCACCGGTCTTTGCAAATGGAATAACTTCTGATGATAGAAATAATATTTTCATACTCTTCACCCCTCTTCTTAGGTTTTTACCTGAGCGACTTGCTTACTCATGTACAATTTATAATCCACCCCTGGGAATATATTATCTTTCGATTCCATTTCCCTGACGTAATCTTCGTCGATTCTATTTCCCATAATCATGTCATACAATCTGTTAAATCTATTAATATGACTTTTTGTTCGCCTGAGAGCATACTCAACCATCGTCCCCGTTTTCATAATAAATGCCCAATCGGAACTTTGACCCAGCAATAATTCTCTTGCGGACTGATTTAATGCTCGCTGAAGAGTCCCTTGAGCGTTTGGAAACTTATTTGCCATTTCTGTCATTCGTTCGGCCATTTTATGTAGATGACGATAAATCCAGTCATTACTTCCCTCTAACCAAACTTCATTGTACCCTTTATTTCCCCAACTCGACATTGAGGGGGTTACGACTTGATTAGTTGGATTTTCTAATAAATACTCATATGGAGTGATCATTTTAATAGTGTCTTGATCGTAATAGATCTTTCGAATTAAAAAATCAATCCACTGAGGACCCTCAAACCACCAATGCCCATAAAGTTCTGCATCGTAGGGTGACACAATAATCGGTTTTTTATTTCCCATAACATCATATAAATATTCAACCTGCCTAACTCTGTTAAACAAGAAATTGCCGGCATGCTCTGCTGCCAATTCTCTTGCTTCATGATGGTTATAGGGTTGTTTTTCGTCTGTTTCTCTACCTGTGATTCGATAATACTTAATCCCTGTATGCTTTCTAATACCATCCGGATGAATATAGTCTTTAATATAATCCATGTCTAAATCGAATCCGATGTCTCGGTAGAAATCACGATACCTAAAGTCTCCCGGATAGCCTTCTTCAGCACTCCATACAGACTTTGATGATTCAATATCTCTGCCAAATGCAGCAACTCCATTTTTTGTATAAACAGGAGCGAATACCCCATATTTTGGTCTTGGATTACCATGAAGAACACCATGAGCATCGGTAAAGAAAAACTGGATACCCGCTTGTTTAAGCTCGGCATCATCTCCTGGATTAAAACCGCATTCGGCTAACCATATGCCTCTTGGTCGACGACCAAAATGTCTGGAATAATCTGAAGAAGCGAGTTCTACTTGCGCATGAACTGCCTCACGTCTTGTTTCCATTAGTGGTAAAAAACCATGGGTAGCGGTACAGGTGATGATCTCTAATTTCCCCATATCCTGAAAACGCTTAAACCCATTAATCAGGTTCTTATGATATTTATCAACTAATACATAACGACACTTCATAAAATGCGCATGATACATTTTAGCCGTTTCGTGGAATTCAGGTTGAAGACGTGTCCGATCTATTTCCTTAACACTGAGTTCAATTAAGCGATCAATATACCTCACTGCTCTATTTTGTAATAATTCATCAGAAAACATTGCCGCTAAAGGTGGCGTGATCGACATTGTTAGCCTAAAATCAACTCCGTCATTTACAAGACCTTCAAATACATTCAGCAAGGGAATATACGTCTCCGTTATTGCTTCATAAAACCAGTCTTCTTCTAAAAAATCTTCATATTCTGGGTGTCTTACATAGGGCAAATGTGCATGTAAAACAAGCGCTAAATAACCTTTCTCCATAACTAATATTCCTTTCTTAAAAACGTTTTTCTATTTTTTAACGAATGGTTCTCTTTACTTCTGGTGTTATTTCCCGAGACATACTTCCATCTTTGGAAACGCCTTTTACGTTAAAAGGAAACTCACCATTAGGCAAGGCCATGTGAATTCTAAATCGACCATCTTTATCAATTTTTGTTTTTTCACCATTGATCATAAGTAACTTAGCATCTGGTTTCACTTGACCATATACAATAAGTTCGGTATCAACCCACATCCAGAAATCCTGCTCAATTTTTTTCTTCGTTTGAGAGGAAAGAACATGAGAGGAAAGCGCCTCTGAACTTAGGTTCATGGTCGGCATTGTTATTTTAATGTCCCGAGGGATTATTTCAGTAATAAACGCTGAATTCATATTTCGTTTATAATGACCACCTGATAGACGATACATTTCATTATAAAGATCCTGATTTTTATTAAAATCAATCATCATCCATTCTTCATCATAATAATCACTCACTGTTTCTCTTGGTGTTGTTATAATATTGGACCTTGCGATAACGAGGAATCGATTATCCCATAATTTCAAACCGATTTCAGCACAATAACTCCTATTTCCAACCACATTGAAGTACCAGTTTGGTGCTTCATTCACGTCATATTCATCCGTAGACCAAGCATTTTGGCCATTAAATGTAATATCGGTTACATCATATAATCGCACCATTGTTTTATACTCAGAACCTGAAGCGTTTGCTTGATGTAGCACATGCTGTCTTCGATCATGTGTAACATCCCAATAACCATATATGTGCGTTGGATCAATTACCATTAAGGTAATACTGTTATCCCCATAGCGATCCTGTATTTGATGATGATCTTCTAATACATGTGCAGCATGGCTTGGAGAATAGTGAATCTCCTCCACCTGATTAGTTTCTGTCAATTTTTTTTCATCGGTAACACTCACCAATACGGGTTGAACACGCTTATATTTACTAGCCTCAACTTCTTCTTTAGTCGATTGTTCTTCCTGATCCTGTAAATAAATGCTTGTTTGTTCCGATAGCAGTCTTTCTGTTGCCGGGTCCATTTCTTTCTTTTTGATTCTCAATATTTCTAAAATAGAAGTAATGAGCTGCGGTTTTGCCATTCGTGTTCGATATTTAACATCAAGATCAGTTGCTAATCTTAATAATTCATGTTTTGTAAGTTTTATTAGATCCTGTTTATTTTCTAACATTGCGTGCTCCTTTCCTATCATTTCTTATACGATTCTGACGCTATTTAATGTTCCCACACCATTATCAACATACCTGACTGCTCCGGGATCATTTTCATATTTACCATCGACCATATACTTGTACTGATGTTCACCTTCAGGAAGAATCGCTCGCGTTAGCCATTCTCCTTTTTCATTCTTTTTCATTGGCTTCTTGATGGGATTCCATTTATTAAAATCACCCAGCAAATAAACTTCTTTGGCATCAGGTGCATAATACTTGAATTGAACCTTGTGTTTCATTGGTTCTGTCTGTGTTTTTTTCTTTGTAGCCATATGATCACCTCTTTTATTTATTTATGGTCCATCACCATATACTTATCATAATCTCTTAAAAAGGAAGCAGCTTCCTCTGGAGGTGTCGGATTTATGTAAAAACCGGTACCCCACTCAAATCCTGCTACTTTTGTTAATCTCGGCATTATTTCCAAGTACCAATGATAGTCAAATTCAATTGAAGACCAATAAGATGGATTCCCTGGTCGCTTAGTAGTATTTGGTGCAGTATGCAATATAATGTTATATGCTGGATCATTTAATGCCACTTTCAATCGAGTCAATACATCCTTCAACATTAAAGCCAAATTATAAAGACTCGCATCATCCGTTTTTATATAACTATACGAATGCGTCTTTGGAATTACCGTTAATTCGAAAGGGAACCTAGAAGCAAATGGGGCAAACGACAAATATTGGTCATTTTCACTGACAATTCGCTCCCTCGTAATAAGCTCCTGTTTAATTACATCGCAAAATATACATCGTTCTTTATATTTGTAATGAGACATAGCCGCCTCAAGCTCTACCTTCAAATTTCGAGGAACCACAGGCAAAGCAATGATTTGAGAATGGGAATGAGACATAGACGCTCCTGCTGCAATCCCATAGTTTTTAAAAGCAATTGCCGAACGTAACCGCTCATCTTTATATAAATCCGTAATACGCGCTTTTATCACCTTAAATACTCGATGTATCTGTTCTGGCTCAAAATCAGCAATATTCATTTTGTGTTGAGGATGTTCGATAATTACTTCATGTGCACCCGTTCCAGACATCGCATCGTACATTCCGATACCATATCTTTGTAACTCATGCTCACTTTCCATTACCGGAAATTTATTTGGAATAACGCGAACACTCCAACCTGAGTTATTCGCCTCTGCTTCCTGAGTGCGAACTGCCATAATCTCATTAGGGGTTTTATCCTCATGACCTTCGCAAAACGGACAGAAGGAATGCTCTTTATGAATACTATCAACTCGAAAGTCAGATGGACGTGCACTTCTTTTCTGAGAGATGATCACCCACCTGTTTGTTAATGGATCTTTTCTTAATTCTGACATATAAAACTATCTCCTAATGCGTATATTTCATGTTTACGAACATAATTATACACCTTCGAAGACGAAGTATACAAGCAGAAATGTCTATATACTGTCTATTTTACATCTATTTTTTGGAATATTTGTCCATTTTGTGTCCATTTTGAATATTAGACGATCCAGTTACTAATTAAATCCATCTCTTTCGGTATTTCAAAATCAACAACATTTCCAATGGGCCAGCGCTCTATTTCTTTGCTTTGTTTTTCAACAGCCAATATAAATTTAAAGCTACTACCCTTTTCCGCACCAATATCAGCAATCGGAACTTTCAACTCTAATATACGCTGAAACATGCTTATAATGCTGGAGGATTCACTCAATTCGTATTTTTTACCTTTATTCCAGTAAAAAAACGTTTCAGAACAATTCCCTGCAAGAGGAATTCTGACCTTGCCTTGACTTGGGGCAAGGAAATAAACAATCAATGAAAGGTCCTTGTCTTCACTCATATATTCTAGCAAATTATTAAAATCAACCCGTAGATATATATTAGATTCATCATATCCATAAAAAAATTTATTGATCAGATTCTTTTCCAAATAGGCATCTGTAATTTTCTGCGTATCATAACAACCGGCTCCTTGCCATTCATAGAAGTCAGTAACCCTGCCATCAATATCCGGACTAATAATACTTGAAATCTCTTTTGCAGGTTTTGTTTGGGATACTTTTTTGATTGGCACAAATACTTCATTTGGCGCAACAATGCCTAGTATTTCATATATATTTAATAAATGCTGTCGATATAACTCATCAAATTCTTTATCGTTCTTACTACTATGATCGTTTCCATACCACCAGTTCCAATCAGATCCTTCTGCAATATATAATTCTTTCCATGCCAAATCCAATCTCTTTTCTTCACTTATGGTAATTCCGATTTCCTTCATGGTTTGCCATTGTACAAGATCGGCTCGAACCTTCCGAAGTAAATCCCAGGCCGAATTATCTTCCTCATGACCAATCCAGATATTAAAATTATTATTAATCCAAGAACCAGGATAAATACTCGTAATTCTTTTCTTACTTTGAGTGTTTTGCTTTAAATACTGAGAGATTGTAATGGGTATAATATTTCGATGGGAACTTAATCGTTCGTATACTTTATACAAAAAATCCCAACCATTATTTGGATAGTACTCCCAAGCATTTTCACCATCAAGAATAATAGGAATTAATGGCATATTTGGCGTTTCTTCTAAGTTATCCACAATTGACTCCATGGTTGCCAACAGGTTATCCACAGCGCTGTCTGTTTCCCAATCTTTATAATCAAACCCAATCTTATCACTGATATGCTTATCTCTAAATACAATATCAATACATTTATTATTTTTCCCTTCATATGTATAAAACTGGTTTATACTACTTAACTCCATCTTTTTATTTTGCTTCTGAAGAGTCATTCGTAATATGTCCTGATCTGATGCGATCCATGAAATACCCGTTTCAGCAATTACCTGTATTGCTTCATCCGATACAGCTCCTTCAGCGGGCCAAATTCCAGCTGGTTTTTTACCGAATACTTCTTCAAAATACTTGATTGCCATTATCAATTGGCCTCTTGCATCTTCTGTATGCTGAAACTGTTCCGGTAGATGAATGCCAGATGATGACTCGCTTGCAACATCTGTATTGCATATTAAAGGTAAAATCGGATGATAAAACGGAGTCGTTGAACATTCGATCTGGTTTCTATCTTGAAGTTCTTTATACTTATCAATAATTAAAGACATGATTTCATATTGCTTTTCAATGACTAAGGCCTTGTCTTTTGCTGTGAAATCACGTCCTTTAGCAATTAACGACTTGATCCCTTCATCGTGTTGCTTATAATAGGCTCCGAACCAGCTTAAATTAAACCATACCTGCAAATCCATAATTTCTTGATTGGAAAAATGGATAACCGCTTCCTTTATTTCCTCATAAGAGCCCATCGTACCTCGCTTGTTATATAATTCCTGATATCTGGGATATGGCTTAATTAATCGATCCCATTTTGATAAAAAGAAATTTTTAAGAATAAAGGTTTTATCCCGTTCACTTAACACATGGGAGTCTCTCTTTGTATATTCAAGAAATGTATCCGTTATTTCTTTATTAACATATTGCTTAATTTGAACTAATAAGGACGGAACTAGGTTAAAATTGACACGCATATTTGGGAAGAAATCTAAAATCTTCACCATGTCATAATAATCTTTTATTGCATGAAGTCTTACCCAAGGCAAAATTGCAACATCACTAACAGGATTCACATAATAAGGTTGATGCATATGCCACAAAATAATGACATTTGCCATTCTAGCCATACTATTCTCCGGTAGGTTTCTTTAATCTAATACTTAACTCCTGAAGCTGTTCGGCTGATACTGTGCCAGGTGCATCTGTTAACGGACATACTGCACTTTGAGTTTTTGGAAATGCAATAACGTCTCGGATTGATTCTGCTCCTGTCATAAGCATAATCATCCGGTCTAAGCCTAATGCAATACCACCATGGGGCGGAGTTCCATATTCCAATGCCGTTAACAAGAAACCAAACTTCTCATTAGCAGATTCCGTATCAATATTTAATAAATTTAATATTTTCATTTGTATATCTGAATTGTGTATACGAATACTGCCACCACCAAGCTCCATACCATTTAATACAATATCATAAGCAATGGATGAAAGTTTTAGCGGATCTGAGTCTAAATCTTCAATTGACTTAATATTTGGCATTGTAAATGGGTGATGTAATGGATTAATACGTCCATCTGTCTTTTCAAACATTGGGAACTGAGTCACCCATACAAATGAATATTTCTGCTTGGGTTCGACATTTAATAATTTTACAACTTCTAATCTAAGTCTTCCTAGGACACGGTGAACAACTGTCGAATTATCGGCGATGAAAATAATAACATCACCCGGTTTCCCATCAAAGCTTTCTAT
Source organism: Candidatus Margulisbacteria bacterium GWF2_35_9 (assembly GCA_001783275.1). Lineage (GTDB taxonomy): Bacteria > Margulisbacteria > Riflemargulisbacteria > GWF2-35-9 > GWF2-35-9 > GWF2-35-9. The sequence continues at coordinate 52,955 of MFRH01000001.1, read as the reverse complement.
AATCGGCTTTAATTCTTCAGGCTTAAAGAATTTGGTAATCGGCGATTGATATTCATACTGAGAAATATCTAACCCAGACTCAGGTTTAATGGTAATCCAAGCCATCCCCTTAGCGCCATTCTTTTGAGAAAAAGCAACTAAGTCATCTAGATTTTTGCGACTTAAACTGGCACCATTTTTTATATTAATTCCTTTTATTAATCCACCATTATCCGCAATGCTTCTAAACACTTTGAATTCCACTTCTTTACAGAGATTCGTAATATCGACTATCTTGAAATCATATCTTAGGTCTGGCTTATCACTTCCATAGAGATTAATGGCATCTTCATATGAGATTCTATTGATCGGAAGGGAAACATTCTCTCCTATTGCGGCAAACGCATGTTTTATCATTCCTTCAGTCATTGATATGATATCGTCTTCAGTTACAAAAGACATTTCAATATCAATTTGAGTGAATTCAGGTTGACGATCCGCTCGAAGATCTTCGTCACGAAAGCATTTAGCTACTTGATAGTATCTCTCAAATCCCGCAGACATAAGAATTTGCTTAAATAACTGCGGTGATTGAGGTAATGCAAAAAAATGTGTTGGATTGACTCGACTTGGAACAAGATAATCTCTGGCTCCTTCAGGAGTACTTTTTGTTAGAATCGGTGTTTCAACTTCAAGAAATTCATTTTCATCCAGATAATCCCTGAGTCGCTTGACGATATTATTTCTTAGAATAAATTTCTCTAGATTTTTTGGTTTTCGGAGATCTAAATATCTGTATTTAAGCTTTAACGTTTCATCGACATTTTCATCATCTGCCACACTAAAAACGGGTGTTTTGCTCGTGTTCAGAATTTCAATTTCGTTGCACTGAACTTCTATTTCGCCTGTCGGCATAGATGGATTAACCGTATCCGCTGAGCGTTCGATAACGACACCTTTTACAGCAACCACGTATTCACTTCGAATACTTTCGGCAAGCTGATGAGCTTCGGCTGTTTTACTTGTGTCAATAGTCGCTTGGACCATACCACTTCTATCTCTTAAATCGATAAATATAACACCACCATGGTCACGTCGGCGATTAACCCAGCCGTTTAAGGCAACTTCTTTGCCAACGTCACTTTTTCTGATGTCCCCACATTTGAATGTTCGCTTAATCATAACAGTCATATAGTATAGATTTTTAGACGTTTTTTGTCTATGAGGTTTTTTGAAAATATATATCTATTGCCCTTGATAAAAATAATAGGCGGATAGATCCCTGATTAAGCCATTTATCCACAAAATGCTATTTGAATTTAATTTTAAATCATTAAAATCCCGCAGAAGCTGTTTCTCAAACAAATACTTCCTGACTGCTCTGTTTCTACCATTAGGTTTAAACACGTCTTGTATGAAGAAAAAATCTTTATTTCTCATCTCTCTAACAAATTGATTGTTTTCATTCCCTGCCGGCCAAGGTCTCGAGAGTAAGTTGATTAGCATTTTCTTATCATAAATCTTTTTAACTTCTTGAGGGATTGGTATACCCATGTTGTTATTGGGAACAATAGTGCCATATTGATCTAATCCATACTTGATTCTATCTTCATAATTAAATTCACTGTCATTTACAAACTCACTAACCTGAACGTTTAGAAGCAGGGCAAGTGCTGTTGGCAAAAAATAATGAACTAATGTTACGGCATTTTGAAATTCACGAACATAATCATTATCTTCGTGACTATTGTCTTCAATTATAAAATAATTATTATGTTGATATGACTTATAATTATCCTCTGGATTGATCGCAGAAAGTAATGGACCAAACAATGTATCCGTTACTAAACAGATCGGATAGCCTTTACCATTCATCCAATTAACTATTTTAGTGTCTAGCATAGGATCTTGTCTTAAACGCTTTCCAGTGTGTGGATCGATATAATGATTTCCAAGCAAAAAACTGTATATCTCCCTTGATTGCTTTGCTGTAATCAACCCCTTTCTAACGAACGATCTTGGGTGAATGGTAACTTCTTTGCTGAAAATAATTGGGAATGATTTCTCAACAAATCGAATTAAACTTGCGACTCCTTCTCTAATAGGCTGACTTTTAATGAATGTCTCAAAAACAAACCCCAGATTAAACGAATCACGTCTTGACCGTCGCAAATCGGTAAACCGGTCTTTCATACTTTCATAGTAATCGTTTGGATCGATTGCTGAAAATGGATTAATACCAATTATTTTGTATGAACTCATAGGTACTAATATATCGAACAAAATAATTGAGATTTCAATTATTATATATGGTGTATTTCTTATATGATTCTATTGAGTTGCAGTATTCTTTATAATAAATTCACTATGGGGTATCTGTTGGGCGCCTGAATCATCTATTCCCCACAAGTCTTTGAAACAATAGTAGTTAATTTCCTTATCACTTTGCTCAGCGAATGTAACACTAATATTATCTTCGACTAACGCATTAATTGCTTTAATATATTTTGAATCTAATTCAAATTTTTTAGCGGTTTTTATAAAGCTAGGTTTAATTCCTTTTGAATCATCAAGCCCAGCCATTCTATCAAATATCTCAGCGATTAATCGCTGTTTCAGATACTTCTGTAGTTTAATTTTCATTCTTTTTATATCCGCATTACCACCAGAAATCAGCATTATAGGATCAAAGCGATATCCAACATAGACCTTTCCTGAAAAACTGGGACCTTTCATAGCTTGGGCAATATCTCTTAGAATATTACCCTCCAGCTTAATATTAAAATCACCACCGAGATGGTCTAATAATTCATTTAATAGTTTCATTAACTTGGATACCGAAACCGTGAACACAATATGATTCTGCCCTTCTGGCAATTGAGTAATAAACTGATTAATTGCAGAGATATTATAACTACCAGATAAAAAATCTCTTTCTAACATCTTTTTTGTATCTAAATCTTTGTGACCATTATCAACTGGCATTTTACGGTGCTTATCCTGTACATACTTCCTTTGTTCGATTACTTCCATCGAAGCACTTTCGGTTGATTGCTGGCCACGATCTTCCATAAACATTCCAAATTTATAAAAACCACGATGTCCTTGATTTTTCTCTCCATTCATTAGGCGATCCGCTTTACCTAATATTCTTGCGATTGGAGTGTTATCTGATCCATATAAACACTGATACGAACCAGAGACCTCTAAGTGTGTTTCATCTGGCTTAGTATGCTTGAGCCATGATTTAAAATTGATAGAAACATCTTCTTCGCTCAAGCCAGTTATTTCACACTCATATTGAATTATTTGACTTTTTATATCAGCGAGCGTTTCCGCAATTTTTTCATCATAAATACTTTCAATCTCAGGAATCGTTAAGGATCTATTCAACGCTGACTGTTTATTCTGAATCGCATAGTAAATGTTTCGAGTACATGATTCTAGACTGGTGGTGATGATTGCGATTTTTACATCACCTGGCAAAGGAACAAGCCCTACCCCTTCTAAATAAGCAGCCTGCAAAGAGTTATGATTCGTGAAATTATCATAGTCACCAGCGACTCCAAATTTAGTCCATTCCTCTCGATATTTTTTACCAGCAAGACTGACCGACCCGTTCGGATCTTCTATTAAAGTTTTAACTCTCCACATCATTGAGGATTCTTCACCACCCTCTCGAATGGTTATAAATCCTAAATCCTTCAAGGCGTCTTCAGCATATTTCCCGGCATGCTTATTTGGAACGCTTGTCATTGAGTCAGTGATGATTCTTTCAACCGTTTCTCTATCGGCACTTGGAACATCACATTTTGATCTTAGTGATTCTAATCTTATCTTTTGATTAATGTCTAAGTCACTCGCCTCTTGTATATAATCCTGATGGTGATGTGGCTTAAACACTAAGTTGTCACTTGAATCTGGATTTATAAAAAACCGTCGCCAACCTTTGGACTGAGCCTGTTTTAAAATCAGTAACAACGCCTTTGCCTCATCCGCACTCAGATTACAATCCGCTGACATAAACCACTCATTCAGAATATCTTTGTCTTTACCAAAATTAATGGTGATTTCATCGCCGTTTTTCTCTGAGGTTATCGATAGCAATTTCCCCCAGACACTATCTCTTTTTGATTTTTCAAACGAGTTAAATACTAATTTAGTTAATGTCGTATCTCCGCCTAAGATACTAACAATTTTTTCTTCGGACACACCCTTTTTGAACACATGTCTATGATAAAAATCAACTAAGTTCTTTTGATCCACCCTCTTATTCTGATAAGCAGTAGCAACAATATTTTTTAGTCGTGTGTAACTAACTGCAAAATCAACAACAACGGCCGGATTATTGGGCGATAATTTACCATCAATATTTTTTCTTTGGACAAACACTAATTCCAATGGCACGTTCTCATTAATATTTAAACCTTGTATTAGCAAATTATTTAAAAGTCCGTTTGTTTGAAATGCCGAATCTGATGTTAATAAAACCTCTTTCTTTGCGAGTTCTAACAACACAGAAAGCTGTACTAAGCTCTCTGTTTTTTCAAATTTTAGTATAAGTTGATTCACTTTAGGCCTAAAATCATCTTTTAAATCAAAATCCAAATTTAATAATTCTATCTCAAATGATTTCAGGTCCACTTTAGATAATACATCTTTTAATACGGGATTATCCTCTGCACGTTTTTTTAAGCGCAGAGTTAGCATATTAAAAAAAGAGTTAATCTCTTTTTTTATGATTTCTCCACTAATTAATTTTTGATCCTTATTTGCAAGTACTTTGTTATACATATAGATTCTCCTATATGTAATATTTCCATTATTATGCGAAATTAAACATTTGAAGTTTTCCATAAATGTATAGGGATACTTTCGTTTACGTTATTTTTTATCATTACTTTTGTATTGACGTTTACATCAAGGTATGATATTCTATTTTTAGAATTAGTTTAGAAAAAGATCTGTGTGATAAAATTGTTAAGGAGCTTAAGATATGGATAACAATAAATTATTTTCATTATTTGAAGAAAAGTTCGGATTCATCGAGACTAAACTTGAAAACATAGACAAACGTTTCGATTCTGTTGATAAACATTTTGACTCAGTTGATAAACGTTTCGATTCTGTTGACAAGCAATTTGTGTCCGTAGATAGACAATTTAAATCTATTGATAAACGATTTGACCAAGCAGAAACGGATATCAAATCAAATTCTCATGGAATAAGTGCACTCAATATTAAGTTTGAAACCATACAATCTGATTTTCGTGATTTTAGTACAATCCTTGTCGACACCAACAGACGAGTTAGAAAAATAGAAGATGAAATACCTCAAATGAAAACAGATATCGCAATCAATCGTCTGGCAATTCAAAACAAAGCCTAAATACTACCCACCCCGTCACTTCGTGCCACCCCTCTCAAAAGGGGATTTTATTAACGGATCGTTGATACCCACTTCCGCAAACCCTTTAGCTCTTAGCTCGCATGCCGGGCAATCCCCACATGGCGGATTCTGACCTTTGTAGCACGTATGAGTAAATTTTAAGACGTCTACGATACCTAATTCTTTCGCTAGAAGAACCGTTTCTCTTTTTGTTTTGTGAATTAATGGGGTATGGATTTTAAACGGAAATTCCATCCCCAAACTGATGGTTTTCTCTAAACTCTTCATAGTTTCTTCCCGACAATCAGGATAACCACTGTAATCTACTTGGGAAACACCCAGTATGAGGTTGGGAATCCGTTTTTCGTAGGCGAAAGCAGCTGCCATTGTAACAAACAATAGATTTCGTCCTGGCACAAAAGTAGTTGGAAGGCTCGTTTCTTTATTAAGTTCGATATTGGTCTCATTCACCATGGCATTATCAGAGAGCTGGCTTAAACTACTTAAACTCACTCGTTTATTTGGAACTTCGGCAATAGAAGCGATTTTTTTGGCACAGTCTAATTCAATTTTGTGTCGCTGGCCGTAATCAAAACTGATCGTCTCGACAGACATAAACTGCTGTTTTGCCCAGAAGAGAGCGGTTGTTGAATCCTGGCCACCACTTAGGATGACTAAAGCTGACTTATCATTTATTTGCATGGTGATGGATTATAACACTTGGATTATCCATGGTCTACCTCACCCCTGGTCTTCGACCATCTTGTTCTCATACCCTTCCGTCTGGATTTTATCAAATCCATCCACCTTCACTTCCAAAGGGAAGGAAAACACGAAAACCCCTCCGGCACTTTGTGCCACCTCCCCTTGACATGGGAGGAAAAAATATTTAATTAAATAGAATCTAATTTATTGAGTTATTTTATTGTTTTCTACTATTGTTTCTATTTCAGCCGCTAGTTTTCTAGCCTGGTCAAGAGATACAGCATGAGATAACTCTCTAAACTTAACAGCAACTTCTCGTCGAGCTCTGTCGTCCATCATTCCGGGTTGAAGCCACTGCATGTCTCTAAAATTGCCCAACTGGCGCATACGTTCTCTGAAGTGGATACCGGTCAGTTTGAGATACTCGATGGCGTCTTCGACGGGCACGTCAAATAATCCAAAGCTCGTCGATTTTTCCATTCGTTTATGCATTTGTTCCAGTCTTTCAATAGGGGTAAAAATTGGGAAGAGGCCTTGACCTATTGCAGTGAGTTCTCTAAATGGATTCGGAGTAAAAAATGCCCATATTTTCTCTTTGTTTTGTAAATTTCTAAGACATTGTTTATCAGATTCTGATATTTTATCAATTTTTAAATATTCCTCAAGAATATCATTGATATAAATATCACTTTTGTTATCAACCAAAGCTTCTGTAATATCAGAAACTAGTTTAGCTTTATAATACTTTGATTTACTAAAAAACTCACCAACATCATGAATCTTTATTCCTATCAACTCCAGCTTATTTATAACATTTTGACGAGTCTGATACGATTTCACAAACTGCGTATAAACCACATTGGGCATTACATTATCATCGGGGTCTATATATGTAAATCCGAGAGGGGTTGCAAGAAAAGCAAGTGAATTGATGTACTGAATAATTGCTAAATCGGTATCCAATTTATTCGTAATCCCACCACTAAAATGATGTCCCTGATCTTTTATTCCCATTATTTGGAATTCCATTAAATCTTCTCTAAGTTTTTCAATTGGAATATCTGGAGCATGTGAATGAAACCACCAGTTTACATTTATTTTATTATTAAACATAAATGAGTCAAGTATCGATATCAGTGTCTTTGATAATGAATCACCATAAATAGCGATGAATTCTTCTCTGTTGACAATATATGCATCGAGTATTGCATGATCGGCACTTAAAAAACCTTGGTCAATCAGACTAATAAAGAGTTGTTTTACTTCATCCTCGCCGATATCCGTCAATTCATGCAATTTTTCAATGAATTTATTCTCAGAAATTGAACCAATCGTTTTGTTCGAAACATCTGTTAGTAATGTTAAGTCAACGTTTCCTGTGCGTTCGTTCTGATCATAAAAGTATTCACATCCGGTCATATCACGCAGCTGCCGAGATATTGATTTGATCTCGTCAGGTATATCTTCCGGCAAGACTTTATTTTTTACAAATTCAACAAAACCCGGACTTTTTATTTTAAAAAATCCATGGTAATAATCTCCGAACATTTTTTTCATATTATTTTCATTGAACAGGACCGATAAGGAAAAAAAAGCAATTTCCTTTTTCCTGCTATTTATAATACTTTTACTTAATAGTTCTTCTAATGTTACTTTTTTAAGATATTTGTATACATTTGGAGGGCTTTCCTTTGGAAGCATATCTGATAAATATAGAGAGCTTCTAGAATGTTCTTTTCGAAGCTGAGTTATTAGATTGAATACTAAATCCCCTTCACCAACAACTTGTGATGGAACACTGTTAATGAGAAAGTTAACTGATACAATCTTGCATTTAGCTAACATCTTCCAATTTGAAACCGATGTTTTGCATCTTATCAATAATATAAGACCGAATATCGACGCCATACTTTTCTTTATCTTGGGACGCTGCAAATTCCTTTAATAACAAACCATATAGTTCTTGCTCTTTTAGGTTTATAAAATCGTAAATTTTATGAAGAGACGATTTGTCTTCTTTCTCAAGATAAACAAAAAAATTGATCCAGAAGTTACCTAGCTGATGTTCTTCTGACCGACTGTTACGATTGTATTTTTCATCGTCAGAAGCGATTTCCTTTTTGATACTCTCTTCAAGTTCCTTATAGGTCATCTTATTCGCATATTTCATTTTCTTTATGGTCGTCGATACCTCTGAAAGGGTTTTTCTATACCAATCAGAAAGAAAGTTAAATATTTTATCGAGCTCCTGATACATAGAAATAAAATCTATTTCGCGATTTTTATGGATGTATTTCAGTAGAATTGTGAACATAATATAATTATAGGAATACATAAATTCCGTATCTGTATCGAGGAACCACGCATCACTCATATATATAAGCAGCATTTTTTCTGCTTTTTTAGGATTACTCTTAACGAATGCCGTATCAATAATATTTTTTATCGGGCCGTTAATATCATGTTTTTTTGGTAAAAATTCCGTCATGACTTCATTCATGATGGAGAGAATCGTCTCTTTCTGAGTGGTAATTCCGTCCGGAATCGCTAATTCCTCTTGATTTATATTCCCATCTTCCAATGCATCATGCGCAATTTCATGGTACATTAGATTTTCAGTCATCGCTTCCAAAAATTCATCTATTTTGCCTACAAATGCTTCTTTAGAATCAACATCGAAGGATTTAAGTAAGGTTTTCTTAATACTTTCTGAAATATTTTCTTCATCTGATGTCGAATAGGACTCTAGCTGGAACATATCGTAGTCAAATACAGTTGCCCATTTATTATAAAAGACATATTTACAGACCTGATATCGAACAACAACCTGGGTTTTCTCTATGACAGCCACAATATAGTGAACCATGTTTGGTGTTCTTTTTTCTTCTTTAAGCATGATATAAATATCATATTTTCCATGTTTCATATTATGTGAAATACCAAATAGCATTGATTTCATGTTTCCGGATAATCCGATTAATATTCTTCTTGGGGAACCAACCGCATCTAATAACTTGTTGATCTCTTCAAAATGATCACTGGTGTATTTTTTTCCTAATATCTCAAACTCTGGATTTTTTATTTTAAATAATAAGTATTCTTTTGCTGGAGATTGACCAGCTTATACAGACGCTTCTTCTCTGTTATTTTTTCTTCGAATTTTGAATAGTCGCTAAAGGAAACTTCTTTATCTTCTGGAATATCTAATAATAACCTAATATAACTTAGCTTAACTCTATCCTGACCTGCTTCTGTCCAATTACCCGTTATTTCCATGTAAACGTACTGAACGACAGAATAATAATCAACAACCGCATAAATTTGAGATTCGATAATATCCTTAAGAACATTAATAATCTTTTCAGGGTTTTTGGCTCCTTTTTTCTCAAGAACCGCTTGTAGGGATATTTTTTTAGAAAGAATGGCATCGCTAAAGATTATCTTAGAAAAGTTTTTTGTGTATTTTTCAACGAGTGCTTTGAAATCCTGTAGCGAGTCTTTTGTTGTTGCTGTCATTCTAATCCCCCTAAGTTTAAATAAGCTAGGGATTAAACCCTAGCTTATTTAATATTAATTACTTATATGATACTACGCCATCTGCTTCTGTTCTTTGAAATTCTTTTTGTTCTGCTGCAGTTAATGCGTTGAATTGTGCTTCAGTAATTGTGTCAGCCTTATCTGCCATTGCTCCCATTGCTTGTTCGCCACTTCCGATTGAACTTAAATCCATTTTTCCCATGATAGATTGATCTGCTGTTAAAGGTGTTGATTTTTCTAAATTAGTTGCATCAATACTTGAAGCTCCTGTCATATCAGCCATTTTAAGGTTTAAATTTCCTGCTACGTTTCCTTTTACAGCCTGAACATCTCCTCCAACTTTTGGTGCTACTGTTGCTTTTGGTGCTACTGTTGCTTTAATTTCCATTACCATATTAATCACTCCTTATTTTTTATTTTAGTTTTTTTTTTGCTATTTTTAAAGGGTTTCTCCCTTTTTACTATCTAATCCATTTAAAATCTTAAAACTTTTACTCTTCAGGATTATCACTCACCTTTCAATTATTATATATGTTTGTCATTCTTTGTATAATTTATCGAGAAGAAAACAGTGAAATCCCAAGTTTTTTCAGCTAATTATATTCTTTTTTTTTGGTAGATAATTAAACCCCAAGATCAGATATATCAAGCGAATCACTTGCTGTGTGATTAGCATTTCTATCTGCAGAAAAATATTCACAAGCTCGACTTATAGCTTCTGCCGGTTTATTGAGTTGATTGAATGTCCATTGGAATAAACTCGATTTTGACCAGTAGTTTAATGAGTAATCATAGGTATCTCCTAAACCAACTATATCGAATAAGCCTTCAACCAGAAATCCACCCGCAGAAGTAACTGAAATTTTAAACTGGGCAGCATTTCGTTTTGCTTTATCTTGACTCAGTAAATCATCCCAGTTTTCATGATATTTTGTGCCAATTGAAGACACTTGATCTAATACAACTAAGGGCTTAGCCCATTTAAGTAATGTCGATGCCTTTGGAGCCAATTTGCTTCCATACACATTTATACTGGTTATTGCCTTCATTGCTTTTGGCGAAGTATCTATCAACGTCTTAAACTTTTCCATGTATTTAATTCCATACATAAATCCTTCACCCATAAGCTTTGCTGATTTGCTATTAGATTCTAATAAAGTCTCAGTTGTCTGACGAACTCTTTGAGATAAAGAAAGGGCTTTTTTTGCAACAGAAGCACCTTCTGTAAGTGCCTTTTTGAGATCTTTCCCTTGTAAAGCTTTTGTTAGTTCATCTATTACTTTTTCCATATCCTTTGCTTTAAAACCAAATCTCTTTATCTTTGAAAAAGTGCTGACCTCTGTTTGGAGGTTGAGATACTTAAGTAGGGTTTTACATTTTCTTGAATCTGTTAGTATCTTATCTACTTCCGAGAGAACTTCAGTGGCTTTAACTGTTTTCTGCGCACCAAAGAGGATTTCATGCATTTGGCTTAAGGCAAGTTCAATGGCTTTGATTCGCTTAAACCCTTTGTAAAATTTAATCGAGTATTTTAAAGCCATCCCGTCCATGTACCCCCCAAGGAGATTTACGCCCAGACCTTTAGCTTGCTCTAATACACTTGGGGTTAAATTATATTCACTTTTAGATTTTATAAATGCATCCCATTTCATCATTCCCAAAATTATACCGTCATCATTCTCTTCTTTAGTATAGTCGCCATAATAGGCTATCAATGATTGATTCATTACTATATCTTTTTCAAGTTTTTCTTTTTCAGTGTCTGCTGATGATCTATATTTTTGTGCTAGTTCAATCTGCTTATTCTTTAAATCTTCAATTTTCTTAACCATTCTTGTTCGATACAATGACATTTCTTCTTTAGTAAATGAGTACTTTCCCTTGTGTTTCTCTTGATCTTCAATAAATAATAATTCCATATTAATTTCTCTTTTTTTACTGTTACTCAACGTCTTATAGTCAAACAACGAATAAATTTTTTCTGCTAATTTTGCCTTTGAATCTGCAGATAAACTTTTGGCTGTTGCTGAGTCATCGATCATTTTAATTATTTCATTTATATCTTTGGGAACTTTTTTTACCCGTCCAGTCATGTTATTAAATCGATTGTTATACACCTGAATATATTCTGTTGCTAATTGTGCATAAATATTTGATAACAACTCTTCTTCAAAACCTTCTATCGAAAGAATATCCGCTTGGTCAATACTAAGAACTCCTTCTCTTACCGCAAATAAGCCTGTTGTTTCTGAATATTTAGACGCTTTAAATTCTTCATTCATTACCCAATTCACAATATATTCTGCTTCATCCTTTGGATTTACTTTTTCTAAAGCCTTGTTTGTCAGCTTAGCATCACCCACCTGTGCAATCGTCACCGGCAACATTTTATCCACCATCCAATTATGGGGCAAAACAGCATCTAGGAAACGCATGGAGCCTGCAAGCCCTTTCATCCAGTCAGAATTATCTAAGGTTTCTTTCATTCCAGATAAAATATGCTTTTCGACTATCGGCGTGATCTGTGCTGAACCTGATACTGCCATAAATAAAGGAATTTGATGCGAAATCCCTGATCTAAAAAATGGATTATATTTTAAAAGCGCATACGTTGCCCCTGAGGATATTCCCATAAAGGCACTTAAATATGCCATTTCACGTGCGGTTGCAGAACCAACCTCCTTCTCTGAAACTTTAGAAAGATTCTTCATCGAATCAATAACAATAACTCCATGGGTTATTGGCATAAATTTGTTTTTCATTTCAAAAACTGACCAAGACAGGAAGCCTTCAAGTGCCGGATGTTTTAAATCATTCAGACTCCAAGAATACTCATTCCCAGGTTTTAACAAACCCACAAATTTTTTATCTGATAGGATATTTTGAAGAAGCATTGACACAGATTCAGCTGCAGCACCAGAAAGACCGCCCTTGACTCCTGTTTTAGCTAGAGACAAACTCTCCTTTGTTGTCCACTTTGCACCATCATACACAAGCGTAAATGACTTCTGAATTTTATCTATTTTTGTTTCAGTTGTATTAAGCCCCATGGATTTTGAGATTCTTGCATTTCTCTCGAGTTGATACCCATCTGTTGCTTTAATAAAAGAGTGATTATCTTTTAGAACCTCTTCGACAATCTTTTCATCTAGGCCCGTTTTTTCGTGAATTTTCGACGCTGTTAGTGGGACACTTGATGCTTCCAACGTTATTCTAACAGCTTGTTCAGGACTTAATTTGCTTATTGTTAAACACTCCAAAACTAACTGCCAGCTATATTTATTGTTGAACATCTCTTGAACTGTTTTTGAAGATTCGATGTCTTCAATAATTTCTTTCGTATCAGCATTTCCTCTGAGATACTCGAATAATATCTCCTTCATGTTTACATTGTGCTGAGTAAATTCATTATATATAATTTTTTTACAGTCTTGAACTTTCTCTAGTGGCGTCATTTCTGGTTTAAATGCGTTATTATTTTCAACCGCCGGAGTAACGGCAAGAGCTATTAAATACTTGTTAAGTAGACTTTTATTTCCAAATTTTTCTGACTTTGTCAAAAATTCAATGATTGATGTTTTGTTACTACCTGCTCTAACGTATATTTCTTTTTCTATTTCGCTGGGATTATTATTATTTTCAGAGAAAGCCTTTTCAAATGATTCCTGAATAATCTCCGTCCTTTCAGAAAGGCTGATATCAATATCTTCTAAGACTCTCATTCCGTTATCAGGATTACTTAGAATCATATTTATTATGTTATCTTTTACCTGTTTTAAACCATTTCGTTCCTGAATCTCAGTATTAAATTTTTTAGCCTGTTCATTAATTTCAATAATTGCGTCTTTATTAAATTCAGAAAAAATATCTTTTGCGTGGGCTTTAACAATATATTCATCTGCTGATTTGCCTTCCTTTTTGTTTTCTTCGTCAATAATTGATTTTTTTGAGTCAAAATCCGTATCATTTACCATAACTACCTTTTTATCATATGTTGAATCGTTCTTTCTCTTTCCAATTTCCTTTTTATAGTAAAAATCTAACTTTTTGCATAATAATTCGATTCTGTTCTTAAAGCCAATTTCTATTTTTTCTGCAAATTTTCCTAAACCTGAATAATCCTTCTCAACTATTGCTTTATCGTACAACTGAAGAAATTCTTCAGCAACTTCCCGTTGCAGGGTGTTTTTATATGTTTCATTTGTATAATAACTTGCTTCATAACCCATTCTTGCCAATTCTGATTTCTTTGCTTCATTATCTTTCATAGCAAGAATCGCTGTTAATCTACCACCATAATCCGCTCTAAACTCGCTTAGAACATCTATTAGGCCTCGGTTTTGAACATATTGGCCACCGTTCACAAATCGATAATGGCTATAATTTTTTGGTCGTGGATCATCTTTTTGGTGTGCTTTCTCATGTTCTAATACGGTTCCAACCATCTGAGTTATTATTGGCTCTATTTTTCCTTTTAAATCCTGATCTTCAACACTTAAACGAGTTTTATTATAAATATCATTACGTACATCACGAGGATCGATCCCTGCTTCCTCTAAACTTCCTATCCCATGGAGTTTAAAAAATTCAAATGCACTATTTTTTGCACTTTCATTAACATATTTTCGACTAAATGCTACCAGTGCCATATCTCGATATTGTTTTCTTATTTCATCTGGACGTAGAATAATTAAATTATCAGATCGTCCAAGCCCCAATAAATTACTCTCTTGCATAAAGGTGAATCCCAACACTCTATTTGGATTATTGATTATCTCTTTACTAACGGTTACAACTTGCACAGTTTTCTCTTTACCATCTGCATTTTTAATTTTTATCATCTCTGGAGCACCCTTCTGTTCTCCGTAAAAGAAAACATCATGATCGCCCTGCCACTCTGAAACTAATATTTTTTTAGACCCAAGAGTATTTAATAATTCATTTATTGCCGCAATATCATTTTGATTTCCTAATGAAAAATAAGTGCCCATAAAACGTATTTTTCTTGGTTCAAATTGTTTAAGAGGTGATCCGATATCTTTTAACGTAGCTTCTAGGCTCTTTTCAACGAATTCTTTTAATGTCTGTTTCTCATAATCGCTCTTTGGTACTTTTTCTAATAATTCCAACTCGCTTGAAGATAATATGGATTCTAAGGCAGCAATATCTGGATCATTAGCAAGTTTCTTAAAACATAGACGCACACTATTTAACTCCTTAATGTGCTCTATTTCAACATAATCTCTGGTCTTGGCAAATTCTTCGAGTAATTCTTTTTTGCTAATATCTACATCGATAGTCAATTGTCTCTTATTTGAAAAACTACTAGGGTTTATTTTCTCACCCGATAGAAATACTCGATATTCGTCCATAAATCGGAGCGAAAACTTGTTAAAAATATGTTTTTCAAGTTTTTCCTGTAATTCTTTTTCCAGATCGGCTCGTCCATTTTCATGAGTCTGATATTGGACTTGATTACCATAAATATGGTTCATTTTATGTGCCTCTGCTCTTACTTGGTTATATATCACTTCTAAGTTATTTCTAATATTGTCTATATCAGATCGGACAGACGATTTCTTTTTAAAAGAATCCTCTAGTCTTGTTCGGACCCATTTTTCTTCTTTTAATATATTAACGAGTTCATAAACTGGCTTGCCAATAAAATCGTCCAAATTCTTTATACCTAAACGATTCACATCTAGCCCTAGTTTCTTTGCTCTACCAAAATATGCTCTAAAATACTTTATGTTAGTTTCATTAATGGTATCTGTTAGCACTATATTGTGATTTACTAAAACCGCATCTACTGATTTGTGCATCATATCAATATAAAAATCAATAAATTCCGAAGATGTCTTTATGGAAGATAATCTATCTCCGATTTGCCCTTCGAACCTAAATATTGCCTGATTTCTTTCATATAAACTTTCACCTTGGCTATCCTGCCCCATTCTATACAAATTCTCATTCTCCGCATAAACAGTTTTCATTACTCCTATGTACTCTGCTTTCTGTTTCTCGGTTAATGGTTTACCAGAGACTTCTTCAATATAGTTGAAATACACGTCTACCTGTTTCTTATTAGCAACTCTCTTCTCACTATTCTGGTATTGTTCTCTAGTATTTCCCTCCTTCACAACTACTGCTTTAGAATTATTATCAAAAAATAGCTTCTTTAGCATATTTTTCTCTATTGGTCTCTCTTCGAAATAAAAACCATCCAAAGATGCAACCAACCAAGTTTTCCCACTTCCTCTTTCCGTTGGAGCACCACCAGCAAGAGGATTTAGCAATCTATTACATCTTCCTCTAATTTGCTCGATTATTCGTGTATCCTGATAATAGTCTGTTATCGTAACCGTTAGCCCCCCTTGAGCACTAATATTACCCAATTCGCTTAACATTTTGTTTTGTGTCTTGATATCGGTACCTCTACCGGCAATTGTAGCGATTGTTATATGGCCTGGTTTTCCCGCATTATTTAGAATTCGAGTCCTTTCATTTTTTAGCATATTTTCACTATCTATCAATATCTCAATTTCAACATCAAAATATTTTTTGAGGTAGTCTTTTAGATCGATTGCTTCTTTTTCACTTTTTACACATATCAAATGAGCAAAATCAGCAACATCAGGCGATTTCAAATTATCTCTTATAATTTGGCTCTGAGTTAATTTATCCTTTGCTAATACATCCGGCATATCAACTCGTGTTACTGGAACAGTCGGTTGAATAAACAAACCATGCATTGCCTTTTTCAAAAGACTCTTAGACACATCAAAGGTACCTGAGATACTAAAACCTCTTTTTGCCTTTTTCATTGTATCTTCCGGTAGATATACTGTATCCGAGTACATCTCTTCATGTACCGGCAAGCCTTCTTTCGCTTGAATGGCTTGCATTAATCCATCTTGGAGAGCATGCCCGGGTTTTCTAAAACCTGTTAGCTCATCGATTAAGACGACTTCTCTTACATCAAATATAAATTTTACTTTTTTTCCTTCAACCACGTAATGAACCTTATTAGTATGAAAATAGTTCACTCTGGCAGATGCTGACAGAATTTTCCATCCGGCTGCTTTTTCAGCGCTGTCTGATGATGTAATCAATTTATAAATACTCGGAGCGTGCATCTTTATATATGGGACTAGTTCTTTATTAAGTATAATTGTTTTCTTACTATAATCGCAGGATATAAGACCTTTTTCCTTGCTTGCATTCTCGATTATACTCACTGCGTCTTTCCACTGAGATGAGTATTTATCAAGACTACTACTCGCATTTGAAATAACAACTGGGTTATGTTCACTTTCAAATCGAGCTAGATCCCCTTCATCATGAATCACTATTCGGTTACCAAATGATGCCATTATTTTATACTCAGGATCCACTTGTTTCCTATCGTGGGCGTTTGCGAAGTGCAAGTCTGTATTCAAACAAAACAGAACTTCCGTATTATCCATATTTGATTTCAATTCTTTGATTGAATGGGTATTTAAATCTGAAGAGAACGTATTGACTGAAATTCCCAGCATTTTAAATAATGGCCTTGCCTCTAAATATGCTTTCTCAACCAATGCTGGATCTGAGGATGTTAATATTATTTTATCTCCATCCGCCTTACCTCGTATTAGTTGGTCAAGCGTTAGCAAATATGAAACAACACTTTTCCCTTCACCTGTTCCCAAGTTGAACCAATAATCATTACCCGGCAAATGGTTATATTTTAAAAACATAGTTTGGGAAAAATTCGGTATTTTTCCATCCGATGCTTGATATAATTTTGATAGAATTGCTACTCTTCGAATATTTACCTTTTCTATATCACTCTTATTATTGGAATCTACAGCAGATTTATAGTCTTGCTGTAGTTGTTCATATATTTCTTTTAGATATGTTCCTCTTTTCTGAATTTCTTGTTCGAAACTTTCTCTTCGTTTCTTATCGGTAGACTTGCTTGCCTTTTCTAAATCCTTAAGTAGGTGGTTGGCATCTGCTTTATTTAAACTTGCATCTTCTTTTATGCTTTCCATTATTTTGGTTATATCACCATTAATTTTTACAAAATCTGAAGAACCCTTAATTTTTTTAAAATACTTATCAAATAAGACTTCATTATCACGAATGCTCTGCGGTATTTTATCTACCTCAAACAACTGTTTATTGATCTCTGCATCGTATAATTTAAATAATAGATTTAGCTCCGCAATTTCTGTTGTTTTATCCTTGAACAATGCGTTCACTTTTTCAGATTTCATTTCTTTATCCACTGCTTTTGCAAAACTAAAACTTTCATAATATCTGTTAAATTTCGTTTCGACTTCAGATAGTAACGTTTCAACGATACTATTATCCGGATTATTAGCATCCAACCCGGGTAATGTTATTTTTCCAGATTTTATAGCAATTAATATTCTCTCTCTCAGAATTATTCTTAATTCCTTTGAATTTAATTTTCCATCTTTGTCTATTATTTTGGTTGATTCTTTTATATCCATATCTTTTGCATTGAACAAAGGATGGATTATTTCTTCAAAAATAATTCTATCTGAAACTACAGCGGATCTTTCCTCATAAAAACCATCTTTTAAAAAGGCATAATATAGTTCCTCTGTAAGTAAATTAATTTTATTTTGACGTATGTAGTCTTTTAATCGGTTGAATCCATCTATATTAAGAGCCATGCGTTGTGAAAAATCTTTTTCAACTGTGACGCCTATATTTGATAATCCTTTTTCAACTTCAAGTGGATTAAGGATAGCTTCCTGCCCACCGTTTCCATGAGGCACAGGTAAAACCATATTTGTTGTTCGCTGACTTAGCCACTGTATATGCATATTTATTTGTTGAGACAACTGTGCATAGGCTACCTTGAGGTTTTGTTTCTCAGTTAAACCACCAATCTTGATGTTTCGTAATGCATTTCGAACAAAACTTTCATTTATGACAAGCTCAACCGAAACGGTTTCTGAGGATACAGGTGCTCCCTGTCCAGCATAATGAACCCTAATGTCAACAGGATGCTTTGCCTGAGACACTTCGCTATTTGATCCTATTGACCCGATAGATACTTTTATTACTTTTGCATCGACTAATTTTTCATTCCCAAGTCTTATTTTAATACTACTCGGAATTCGAATTTGTTTTTCAAGCTCTTTCAAAACATTATTGCCGTTAATCCATTTATTTAAATCATGTTCTTCAACATTCAATTTAAATTCACCGTTTTCACCACTAATAATCCTTTTACAATCTGTTATCCATTTTGAGATTAGTTTTCCTTCTTGTGCATATAGACTATACTTTTGATTAAACTCTTGCCAACTATTTAATACACCCAAGGCAACCTTTGCGGCAGTTTTACTTATCTTCTTTTCATCCGCCCCTTTAGGATCCGCCATTTTGTTTAAACGCTGCATTTCATGACCTAATGGATTAATTGCATAACTCCCGACCTTCATGCCCGTTTTTATCATATCTTTCATTTTTGAGATCTTGTTTTGAAGATTTGTCTTTTCTTCCCCTGGCTTCACTTCGTCGTATTTGGCTTGAAGTATATCTAACATAGGAGCAAAAATACCAAGTCTTCCAGCTTTTGTCTCACACCTTATGCCAAACTGTCTTGCTGCAAATTCGGTAAAGGAAACAATGTCCTTAACTCCAACTGTTTTAAAAGCTCTACCCATCATTGAGTTCCAAAAACCTTTGGCCGAGCTTAACATTAAAAAGTTGGCAGTTGCAAACTTGATATATGCTGAATAATAACTACCCTCATTAACATCATCTGTTATTCCAAAAAAGTCATAAAACTTGACTGGGGCTATTAATCTTAACTGAAGGATCGTCGAGGTCATTTGAGCTGCAATGTCTAAACATTCTGTATCCCCAACTTTTCTGAATGATACTTTTCCAGTCTCCTGATCAATTACAATATTGCCATTTGCATCGGTTACCATACTTAAAGTTGAACCACTTACAAAGTTTCTAAAATTTTGGATAACTTGTAACCCCAGTGCATTTAAGTTTACACCCATTTCAATACCAAATTCGTATGTAGTCTTCATTGGCTGGTATGCGAGACTTCCTATCGCACTTAGAGCCTGAATTGATCCTAACTCTTCCGGTTGATTAAATGTTTTATTTATTAGTTTACTTAAATCCGTCGATAAGAATTTATCGATGGTTGGAGTATTTATCGAGATCTTTTGTTTTACTTTATTGTTATAGGCTGAACCGCCCATTTCGATATATCGATTCTTTTCCAACATCCGTCTTAAAAAATAGATCGCATCAACAACTGTTTGTACCCGAGTATCCTCTAGCGTCTTATTGGTACACGTCATTGGTTTAGTTAAACTATTGGCTAAGCTGTTTAATGCTGCAGCTTTATCTAACGCCCACTTATACTCTTTTGAATCCTTTCCTAACCTAGAACCTGAATCGATCACCATTTCTGCTATTATTTTTATATGGCTGGCATCCAAATCATCAATATCTGATCCGAGAAAGCTGAGTTTTAATTTTTGAACTGCTGCTTCATCCGTCTTTGATGTCAGTAATTGAGATTTTATTGTAGCTCCAAAATGCTCAGTCACAACCTCACCAATAAATAGTGTATTAAAAGTATTTTTGACAGTATCTAAGCCAAAATATTTCTCCGTTTTATCAACACTACCCGAACTGTTTATATTTATACCTTGCAGTAACAAATTGGTAGCACCTTGAAAAATTTGTCTCTTGGTTATAGCCTCAATTGTTACCCCTTTAAAGTTGTCTTTTAACGATATTCGAATCTCTTTTACTATATCTTCAGGAGCGTCTTCAAGTTTTTTGTAACCTTTTTTATTAAGCTCTTGTAGAATTCTCTGATTCAATAAGATAGTATTGATGGAATCGATTTCTCCACTAGAAGGAAATTTTACTAGTTTCTCATTTCGAACAAAACCACGGCCTATCATTATTTGCTCTGCTTCAACCCCAATGTCGTTCCATGAAAACATATCATCCAATGCAGTTCTATCATTTAATATTTGCCTATACTCCTCCATAATTTGTGACAAACTAAGACTACGTTTATCTGGTAGCAGAATATTCTCGCTACGAAATAATGCTTTTTGAATATTTGTTATAACGTACTCATCAATAACTTGCCCAACACCTTTTGGCAAATATGTCTCAGCGAGCCATATATAAAAGTCTTTATCCATACTAATTAAATCGTCAAATTCTTTTTTCATATCAACCTTCATTTCACGGCCTAACCCAATGTGTTCTTTAATAGCCATTAAATGTTGATAGCGTTCTGGGTGTTTCTCTTTCAAATAGGCTACTTTTATATTGATCATATGCCAGTCGTCTATTGGAGGGACCGTGCCGAGTGTTGGTTTTTCAATAAAAGCCAGACTAAGTCCAAATGCATTTTTCATCCCATTATAGACTGTCTCTACTTTTGTAACAGGTTGGTTCGTTGGGGGAATAGTACCTCCTGCCCCTCCTTTTTTCTCAGCCTTCTCTATTTCCTGTCTAAAATCTCTATTTAACTCTTGACTATCGTTGCCTTTATAAAATTGCCAATCATTTGATTTATTTCTTAGTTCGATGAATGTTTCAAAAGCACTTTGTATACCAGAATCAGCGGGAAGTTCGTTTTGTTCCTTCATGAAATCAGCTTCTATTTCCTTCCCATCCTTAAAAGAAATAGTACCCTCAGAAATATTAAAATAATTATCTATTTTTTCTTTCAGCCAATACTTGGAAAGAATCGAAACACACTTATGTAAAGCTTCCTCTATATTATCTTTATAAATAAGCTGATTCATGGAGGCTATCGCATAAGTCAAGGGAACATCAACTCGTTTATCATCCAATAAATAATCTGAATGAACAGAGTCTTTTAATATCGTTAGCCCTTGCTTTTCCTCTTGATCATTCGCTGGGTTCTTCTTATAGGATACAGGAAATGATCCTGAATCTCTGTTATAAAACTTTTCAAGAAGTTCCTGTCTCAGTGCTTTATGCTTAGTATCTAACTTAGTGGATTCAGGATCATTTGTTTTAATATCAGCTCCTTCAGGTTTATATGCCAATTTAATTATACCGAACCCCTCTACTTTGTAGCTATATTCTTCCTTTCCCTCTGCTAAGGCTTTTTCTACAGGCAACATTTTTATTACATCTGGGTACTTGTCGATTATCTTTTTAAAGTATGATACAAAACGATTAAATTTCTCTGTCCCATCCGCTTTTATTA
Organism: Candidatus Margulisbacteria bacterium GWF2_35_9; assembly: GCA_001783275.1. Taxonomy (GTDB): domain Bacteria; phylum Margulisbacteria; class Riflemargulisbacteria; order GWF2-35-9; family GWF2-35-9; genus GWF2-35-9. The sequence continues at coordinate 31,092 of MFRH01000001.1, read as the reverse complement.
TTATATTTTTCTTATTATCACTTAATGTTATTAATTTTATAGCAAAATCCATATCCTCACAAAACTTAGGAAAATCAACATTCGGCATTAAATCAGCGCTCAAACGATTTATTACGAGATTATTCATGTCATTCACTGACATTTTTAAAATATCAGGTTCTTTATATCCAAGTTCTTTTAATAATAAAAAAGAAGCACAAAGGTTATACAGTATCTTATTTATTTCGTCTTGGTTATTTAGAAATGTTTGCATATTATTTAGCTCAACAAAATATTTATTTGGACTACCTGCTACCTTTTTATCACTTCTTACTTCTTCATAGGTCAGTTTCTCTATTGCTTGTAGTAATTCAGGATCATTATATTTTGGCACTTGTTTTAAGCCTTCAAGAAGATTTGTTTTGAAAATATCAAATATTTTCTTATCCCCAATTGTACTTTGAAGCTTTTTTAATAGTGTAAGCATTTCATTATCTTGGCTATTTGCCTTCATTACAACTTCGTTATATTTTTGATCTTTTTTTATTTTAGCTGTCTCTATTGCTTTAACGATCTGCCCCTCTGCTGCTTTGATTTCTTCTGAAAATAGAGACGTAAATAAAGGGACTTTTGAAGATCCTTTTCCCTCGTCATCCTTTCTAGTCTCTTTTACAGGGGGTTGAACCGTAATGCTTCGCGCATCTCCCTTATTTTCAACAGGAATTTCACCACCTATTTTGGGTTCGGAGCTAACTTCTTTCGCCTGTACTAAAGGTGCTTGGTTGTCTTGAACTTTTTCTTGGCTGGTTGCGTCTGGATCAGTTGATTTTATTTCTTCTTGGTGAGATGCTGGATTTGGTTCCTGAACAACATCTGACTTCTTTTCAACTAGGGGCGGTTCTTGCTGTTTTACAACTGGCGCAGGTTCACCCTTCTTTACAACTGGGTCTCCGCTAGCTTCTTTGGGTTCTAGTCTAACTTTATTCGCCTCTTCTAAAGGTGCTTGGTTATTTTGAGCGGGTTCTTGACTAGATGCAACTGAATCAGTTGATTTGCTTGTTTCTGAGGGAGGTGCTGGATTTAGTTCTTGAGTAACAGCTCGCTTCTCGTCAACTGGGAGAGGCTCAACAGTCGGTTGTTCTTGTTGCCCTTTTTCTACTAGTTCTTTTTCATATTGTTTTGGTACTACCTGCTGGACTTTCTTCTGTACGTGAGGTGATCTTGCTTGAGCGCCAATTACAACGTTTACAGCGTCTTCAATACCCATTGAATAAATTCTGAGTTGTATCTCTAACCAATCTTTAAAATCAACATTAAAGGATTCTTTTCTCGATGAATCGTCACCTGTCAGAGCTGGGTTTATAATTTTATACCAAAATTTTAGAAATTTATCGAAGTCACTTTTTGATATTTCAATCGTCACTTCTTTCTTTTCCTTTGATTGGTATTTTAATACTAATTTTCCATCTTCTATTGGCGCATTTGAAATAATACTGTTTGTAAATTTATCTGTATCTGTAAAATCAACCTTTTCAGTCAGCTTTGTTACGAATTCATTTGTTGCCACTTCTACCTGTGCTTGTTCTATTTTCAATCCCTTTTCGCCTTTGTTTTCCGAAACAGCCTGAGTTAAATCAGCGGGATTATCTCCACGATTCACTTTCAGGAACTTTGTTGCTTTTAAACAAAGCTTCATCATATCGGAGAAATATTTCATTTCCCCACTTTTAAAACCATATAAATGAGTAATATCGGCTAATGAGGTTGTAAATGTAATTAGATCATTGAAATCTAATTTTTCATCTGGACCAAAATATTCTTCTAGGGCTTCTTTTGATATGTCATTACTTATAATTTGATCAAAATCAATTGATTTTCCTTCCAATAAATCTTTGGTGAGGATTTTTAACTCTCTCAAGTTGTCGATAACACCAATATCTACAGAACCATCCCGTTGTTGAATACTCTGTATCAGCTTTATAAAATTCACCGTTAATGCACTCGGATTTTGTTCATTCTGTAAATCAGTGAATACGGCACTTAAATCTCCACCCTTTTCTAGCCAGGCTGATATTTTTGCGTCTATTGACCCATTATCTGCAAACGTTTCTATCTGCAATCCGAATTGCTCGGCAGTTCCAGAAATTGGACTAGACACTGATAATTTTCTAGAAAATTCTTCTTTTGAAATTTTATTCAGTGGATTATTTGGATCTGTACCTAGCTTAGTTTTTAAACTCTCATATAGGTCGTCTAAGGAAATGTCTGGATTTCCATCCCGATCAAAATCTCCTACAATCCACTTATCCCCGGTACTCGTCCCCAAAAGGATTAGAAGTAAGTTCTCATAATTTATCTGGATACCTAACGAGCTCAGTAATTTTGGTTGTAATTGTTTCGCTAAAAAATCACAAGCTTGTTTGCGGGGGTCCGCAGTTTGTTCTTTTGATTCAATTTTTGTGTTTTTTGGTAAACTGTTAAAATTTAATTCCAGTCTATTTATTCCCACATCTAACCCCTAAAAATTTAGATTTTAACCTCTGTCAAATATATCGAACCATTTAATTCAAAATTTCATTAGAACTTATTCAAATTTTGAATTGGTCAATTTTTTTAATATATTTTTAATTCTCATTTAATGTTGTTCCCAGTTATAGGTGATTTCAAACATAAAATGATTCGTTTTCTTGAAATTTCATTTAAATAAAAAAACCATCGCATTTGCGATGGTTTTAAAAAGTTATATTTTTGCTCCCCTTCTATTTCAAGAGAAGGGGTTGGGGGATGAGTTTAAAACGTCAGCATAAATTTGTCTTCACGCATATTGTCTTTAAGTTTAGCACGATGCTTATCTAGAAACTGACCTAATTTCTTTGAGTACTTCTGTGCCAGAATAAATTGATTCTTAATTGGTAGTTGTTTATGCAGCGTATATCCGCCAAGCGCTAACTCTGCTTGATATTCTTCAATTGTTTTAAAGGGCATTTTTGGGAAAAGAGAAGCTCGTCCATACACACGAATCTGCCCGAGATCATTTACTCCATGCTCTACTAATTTAATAATATCTTGATGGATATTAACCGGAATCGTAATATCAACATCTTTTGGCATTATCTCACGCGCCAATCGGATGGTTTCATATAGAGTTTCATCTGACACAGGTTGTTCTTCGCTCATAGGCGTATTTTTCTCCGGCACGAAGGTATTGATCTTCACAGACTGTATATGCCCATACTCTTCATGGAGGTCTTTAATACGAACAAAGGCTCTAATTCGTTCTTCTGGACTTTCTCCAATACCAATTAGAATACCAGTATTGGTTGGAATGTTTAATTTCCCTGCATTTTCTATAAACTTAATTCTGATGTTCGGGTCTTTACTCGGTGAATATTGATGATGAACTGATTGTAAAAAATCTCGATTTGTAGATTCAAGACTCATTTCTACCGATGTAATGATTTCTTTTAAATATTTCAACTCTGTTAAAGACAAATATCCAACTTCAAGGTTAACAAGCAATCCTTCTAAAAAGGCAAGTTCCGCTATTGTGTATATATATTCGATGTAGCTGTTAAACCCCCAGACATCAAATTTTGCTCTAATTGCGTGAAACTTATCTGGTCTTTCGCCTGCTACCAAATGAGCCTCTCTTGCACCTGCTTTTTTTGCTGCCTTGAATGTTTTTATTGTTGAATATGGAACGGTTAAATCCTGATTTCGTTTAGAAAATCTGCAGTAACCGCACTTATTTCGACATGCGAGTGATAAAACAACGTCTACTGCGCTTGAAAATGTAATATCTGTTTCTTCTCTGGATCTTGTTAGGATGTCGTCATCGCTAATACCAAAACCTGTTTCTTGTTTATCTTCTGTCAAATGCACATCCTCCTCTAAATATTGTGGATTATATTATATATATTTCTCTTGTTTTTATTAGCAGTAAACTATTATACTAAGTTTAAAAATCAATTTCAACATAAATAATACGAAGTGCCGATATTATCGGGAAAATAAGGGGTTTTTGTTACAAATGGAAATAAGTAAAACATGTCCCATCTTTGGTGTTTGCGGTGGTTGTAAACTTTATAACCTGACTTATGATGACCAATTAAAATTTAAAGAAGATTTTGTTCAAAATAAGCTGAAACGATACGATTTACCAATATTGCCCATTATTCCCTCTCCGATTGTTTATCATTATCGCAATAAAATAGAGCTCACTTTTTTTAATACAGAAGACAAAAAGATTGGATTAGGGTTCCATCAAAAAGGAGAATTTAACAAACTAGTGAATGTTTCGGCATGTTTACATTCTCCAGAAAGTAACGCAGATATTATTGAATTTATAAGACAATGGGCAAATAAACACTCTTTTTCAGCCTATCACAAAATTACGAAGCAGGGACTTCTCCGGTATCTGCTGATTCGTGATTCATTTAAAAACCAAAGCAAACTGATCACCTTCATTACTAACGGTGGTTCATCGGAAACTTTAAAGGAGTTAGCTTTAGCACTTTATAATAATTTTAAAATTGATGGGGTTCTCTGGTCAAATCAACCGGAAATTGCCGATGCCGTATTATTAACTCACTGCGAAATACTCTGTGGTAAGGACTATTTAATCGACACCATAGGCGACTATACATTTAAGATACCCGTTAACTCGTTCTTCCAAGGAAATACCGCTGCGGCAACTCTACTCTATGATTATATCAAACAGTTAGTTCAATCAGGAGACGAAGTACTTGACCTCTTCTGTGGCGCAGGGACAATCAGCACATACATTGCTGACAAAGCAAAAAGTGTCTTAGGGATTGAAGTCGTTGATAGTGCTGTTGATATTGCCCAGGAGAATTCGAAGTTGAACCACGTACAGAATACCTCTTTTGAAGCAGGCCGAGTACGCGAACGGCTCGCGAACATGAAATTTGATACCCATTTTGACACCGTCATTCTTGATCCACCCAGAGCCGGAACCGATAAGAAAACGATGCGGCGAATCGGTGAACTTAACCCGAAGCAAGTAATCTATGTCGCCTGTGGCTATGAAAATTTAGTTTATAACTTGAACGTGTTAATGGAAGGACCTTACCGCATAGAAAGCATTCAACCAATCGACTTATTTCCAAATACACCTCATGTAGAAACAGTCATTAATCTATTAAAAAAATAAAATTAGATTTTTAAATGGGCTCTTAAGCTTTGCTCGGTAATAAGACCTAAGCCAACTGCAAGCTGACAATCTTCGTAGGACAGGATATTTCGTTTGTCTCCATAGTTATTATTCATTATGTCTACAAACTTCTTTTGGGTCATCTTATATTTTTTAGGAGTGCCTTTTATAACATGACGAATAATCGCCTGCCCCGAACTACTATATTGATCACCCTTATCCCTAAATACAGGAGAACTTTTAATCAAATCCACTTGCTGTTTCAACTTTAAATGCGTCGATAACCTGCTCAGAAAATCACTAATGGAGCCCGTTCCCTTTTTTAATTCAATGCTGTCTCCATTTCGAATAATCCTATTTTTATCTGTTTTTATCCCATTTACTATAATCGCACTTGGATTACAATCATCCTGCTGACATAAATAATTAAAATATAGATCATACAGCGCAATTCCAAAATTTCCTTTATACGGAACTACAATTGGAACACCATTGATTATCACTGCCATCTTATTCTGTATCTCTTTTTTCCTGCTTATAAATTTATCTTCAATACTCGTTTCATCTCCACCATATTCTTCATCTGCTTTATAGGAATGATGGGATGCTTCGGTCAGTGCCTGATAGTGCATTTTAAATGTACGAATCTGTAATTCGCCTTCAATGAGACGGTCTTTTAAGAATTGGTCTGGCATATTTTCTATATGCTCTCTTTGCAAAGATATATGGAGTGATTGATATCCATTTTTATTAATTGTTGGACGAATCCCTATCCCTCGGGAAAAATCAAATAGACGCGCGTCCTTAGGCGCATAAGCTCTTAGAACATTTTTCCTCATTTGATTCCCCTCAAAATCCAATAATTTTGTACCGCTTGATAACTCGGTTCTATTTAAAAACTCCCTATAAAACAAATACATATCATCTTCATTTTTAAAAATAATACGCCATGCAATTGAGTCGTGAATTTTCTCATTCAGATTTCTTTCTTGTATGTGACTAATCCCTTCATGAAAAGCATATGACCTAAGTTCATTAATAATTTCATCTTTATATTCTCCTTCATACAGATTTATTATTGTCTCCAATGTTTTATCTGAATTAATGACTAGCTCTCGTTTACTGTTTAATAGACTATGACTTCCTAAAAAAAGCCAAAATTCATTTAACTGCGTTGGTTTCAACTTCAATTTTTTTCCTAATTCTTCCTGATCAATTTTTTGTATTTTTTTTGCGATGCTAAAACTCTCTTTAATTCTACCAGTTATTAATACATCTTTTTCATCGATACCCATATCATTTAATAATAAATAATATGTTTCTATCTGATTCTTCATTAGTTCTTCCAAAGCCATTTTTCTTTCACTAAATTCTTTCCCATATTTCAACGCAATATTGTTGATCATATATTCCTGAATACTAAGATGTTGCTGACCTTCTGTTGCTTGAAATAAATATGAGTATATTTCATTAGAGAACCCTTCTAATTCGTAATACTCAGCCAACTCTGCCATTACTTGCAAATAGACAACCTCCTTCTGATCGATGTATCGTTTCGGGACTGATTGAATAGTGTCTACAGCATCTGCAAAATAAAAAAGAAGTTCTTCTGCAGATTGAATACTATTTTCCATGTATAGTTTTATTGCCAATTTCGGACTATTTTTATGAAGTAACACCTCTAGTTCCTCACGATTATGACGATAGTTTTCGATTATGCTGATTACTTTCTTAAGCCTTGTCTCCCCAATATCCAGATGGGTCCACAAATCTCCCAAATTTCCAACTTTATGAAGCAATGCTGCCAAAACAAAATTTATTGGGATAGCCGTTTTCTTGCCATCTTGATACTTTTTAATATTCAACAAGAGAAAAGCAACATTTTTAGCAGTGCTTTCACTATGATTAATTACCTCTTCGCCTCTCATTCCGTTTGTTTTTTGCTGCAAGTTTATCTCACCCAGAACTTCTCGAGTAGCAAGGTACTCGTCACTGCTTATTAGCTTTTTCATATACTCGATTGGGGAAATTGCTTCCTCCTTGCCAATGTTGAATTTTGTCAAACTACTAAACAGCATGGCAAATTCACCCATGGGAACACGGTTTCGTTTATTTTTTGTTAATTTTTGTTTCTCAGATATAATTTTATAAATCATTCTATTAATTATTTTACCCATTTGTGAGAAACTTAAACGTCTACTTACTTCTTAAACATTTTTTAAGTGAAGAAACTGATTACAAATGATACAATTGGGTAGATTAAGGATATTAACACCATGAACATACAAAATAAACGTGCATATTTTAATTTTGAGATAGTTGAAAAACTAGAGGCAGGGATTGTTCTGTCTGGAAATGAAGTTAAATCGATTCGTGCCGGTCAAGTGACCATTACTGAAGCTTATATTATTGTTAAATCAGCGGAAGTATTCATAAATAACATGATTATCCAACCCTATACCAACAGCAATACCTTCCAACCCATTGAAATCAATCGACTAAGGAAGTTACTCTTACATAAAAAAGAGATATCTCGTCTTATTGGAAAAGTTCAAGAAAAAGGATTAACCATCGTTCCGTTAAGTCTCTATTTCAAAAAGAATGTTGTTAAACTATGTATTGGTTTAGCTAAAGGTAAACACACTGTCGATAAACGAGAAACAATAAAGAAACGAGAATCAGATAGAGAAATTGCTCGAACAGTAAAAAACTACAAATAATTAGATGGCCGATTGAATACCAGTTTTTGTAATGTCATATATATCATAGGTAGCATGTCCGGATTCTCAACTTTATAAAACTCCTCTAACCTCGACAATGCTTGTAATGCATATTTATTTTTAAATTGACCGATGGGTTTTATTGTTAAACTAATATACTCTTTCTTTTTGAAATATGATAATTTTTCTAGAAGAAGTGGTATTTTTTCATGTTGAAAAAAGGATATAAAATGAATCATCTGTTCATACTGAGGAATTGGAGTATTAAACAACTCCAAAATAGTTTGATGGTCCTTGTCCATTAGTTCAACAAAGGAAAGGATCGATTCTAAAAAATTTATCCTTGAATCTGATTTTTTGTAACTTACTAATGGAAACGCAAATTCATATAAATCTGGAGATTGTGCATTAATTAATTTAATACAATTCTTTATCCGCTCATTAATATAATATATATGATTTTTGATCAGAAGTTTATCCAGTAGAGCAGGATAATACTCTTCTATAATAAAACAAACGATATCGATATTATCAACAGTTAGTTTATTCTCTATTATGTCTATGATAAGTTCTTTAAATGCACCAATATTTACCATCGACTCAAGGTCAATCAAAAATTCTTTGCTCGTAGGATTTACCTTGGAAAGGTTTTCCCAACTTTGTTCAATATTTCGTGCTAATGTTAAATTTATAATTCTTGCCATTTTGTTTCTCTTTATAAGAACAGCTTATAACGGCTTGTTATTTACTGTCAACTCTAGCAAACCCATAATCAAGACCGTTTTCAGTGTTTCTAAATTAGTAAAGCACAAACCTTACAACGATTTCTCCCCACTGTTTAATTTGAGGAATATCTTTTTCAAGAGGGGTAAATTTCCATTTACTAAGCGCCTTTTTAGCTAATAAATCCAGTCTTAAATATCCCGATTTCTGCACGATGGAGATATTATAGACTTCTCCCTCGGGGGATACCCAGAATTTCATTCTAACCTCCGTCTCGATGCCTTTTTGTTTTGCCCAAATAGGATATTCCGGTATCTCTGAATAAAGAATGTTACGGTTTACGATGGGACCAAACAACATAATGTTATCACTCGGTCTAATATCAGCTCCTGCGTTTCCTGTATCGCCACCGATATGCTCTTTCTCTTGCAGGTTCTCAGTTGGAGGATTATTTGTGACAAGTTCATTTGCAACCTGATCTTTCTTATCCTCAACTAAGGTTTTCTTCTCTTCAATCTTAGTCTCTTCCCGTTTTTCAGGTATTTTTTTTATTTCAGGTAAGTTTACTTTTTTCTCAATTTCACTTTCTACTTTTTTTTCTGCCGTTTTTTTCTTCCCTTGCCTTATCGTATCAATTTTTTTAGGTTTAAATTGTTGCTTTTGAGCAATACTTGTAGCTTCTTTTTGAACAGGCTTCGGGTATTCTTTTTCATAAACAAAGGATACCTCTCGAAAAACTTCCTCATCCGGTTTATTTATATTAATGCTAATCAATGAAAAGATTAGCACAAATACAATGTGTATGAATAGTGAAACAAGTAATGCCCATATAAAACCTTTTTTCATAATACTCTATTTGCTCCGGAATATATCTAAATCAATACTTAGTTATCTTCTGCATCCTGTACTTTAGTTGCAATAATCAGTCTAGCTGCACCCGCAGAATTTCCAATATCCATCAATTCAATCAGCTTTTCTATTTTCAATGTTTTATCCGCTCTAAATATTACAATCTTTTCTTCATCCGTTTCCAGAATATCCTTTAATAACGGCAATAACGACGCTTTCTCGATTAATTTGTCATTTAGAAATACCTGTTCTTTATCATTTATTGATACAGAGATATTCTTTTTTACACTGGTCTCGATTGGTTTATTAATTCCTGGAAGATTAACTTTAATCCCTGTATGACTTACAAAAGAAGACGTTAACAAAAAGAATATGAGAAGTAGAAATACAATATCGGTTAATGCCGTACTTTCAATTAGTTTGTTATTGGCTCTACGTCGTACGTATTTCATGTTCATCTCTCCTTGTCAAAATATTCAGTAACTCTAGAGAATTTTCTTCAACTTCTAATATATGCTCCTCAATACGACTCACCACATAGTTATATGCGAGAAAAAGGGGTATTGCAACCGACAATCCAACTGCTGTCGTGATAAGCGCTTCCCAAATACCACCTGCTAAAATAGAAGCATTAACATTCCCACCTAATTTTTCTATTTCCATAAATGCACGAATCATACCAGTAACAGTACCTAAGAATCCGATTAATGGAGACACTTGCCCTAAAGATGACAATACGACTAAATTTCTCTCTAATTTTCTAATTTCCAAATCTCCAGAACTTTCGATAATATTTCGTAATTCCGTGCTTTCTTTATTTGCATTTCTTAACCCTACCTTAAAAATGTTTGAAATGATGGACGGATTTAAATTGCAATAGCGATATGCGGCCTTTGTTCCCTCTGTATTGTAAAGTTCTTTTATTGCGGGTAAAAAATCTTTAGATTTATTTCTTGAATTTCTTAAAAAAATAAGTCTTTCAATGAAAATTGCAAATCCTATAATTGAAAAAACGAACAAAATATAAACAATCACTCCACCCTTTAATATTATTGATAACATAATTCCTCCTTTTATTTTTTAAAAAATTAATCTAAGTTTTAAATACACATAAGGCGCGCCAATTTTTAGACCAGTCACTTTTTCTGCGCCACTTGATAGTAGATTGCCAATTGTAAAACCCCACCATAAATTAGCATTTACTGATTTGTTATAATTAATATCCATATCGAAATATGCATTTTTATAAACAGCCGTTTTCCCCAACTCACGTAAATAGTAAGATCCAACAACACTTAGCATACCGCTATATATTGTTTTTTTATAGGTCACTTCGCTAAATTTCGTAAACTGATTCGGAATGTCTTTATTGTAGATCGGTAATTGAACCAAGACATCAATATTTTCACTTAAAATAACTAGATCTTTTAATAACGCACCCAATTTCAATATTTGAACATTTTTGGCATTAACACGACTAAAATAGCCATCATTATCCACATCATCCCAAACCTTTAAATTTGCATAATCAACATAGGAAAACATCAACTGTTCATTTGCGTGGAAATAGTTATTAACCGTAATAGATATCTCGGCTTTCTCATCTGGTTCTAGTTTTGGATCATTCATCTCAGCTAAATCGAAAGTAAACATGTCATCTACTTTTACTTTTGTATTACTTAAGTTGAGTCCCGCATCAATCTGGACATTTTTTGTTAACTGAAAATTTACTTTGTCATTTAGCGAAAAACCTATTTTCATAGTTCCTTTATTTGCCCAAGCATTTACGCCAAATTGAAAAGAGTTTGGTGCCGACAAAATATCAAATGTCTTATTTAATAATAACTCAATGCTTGTATAAGCATTATTGTTTGAATTTAATAAATCCACGTTAACTTGAGAAGGAAACGTGGTATTAAGTATTGATACCTCCCCGATATCTAATGATAAATTATTTTGGAAATAAGAAATTGCTGGATTTCCAGCTGTTGCATTCGCTCCAGCATTAAATAGTTTTACCTGATAAGTTATTGGAATATTCCAAAAAGTTCGCCAACCACCTTGTATCGAATTCAATTTGGCTGAACCAATATTATGTTCAAGCATTTTTAAATTTATAATATTTTTATCACTGATTGCCATCGCAACAAAAAACTCACCCGTTTCTTTCGTATAGGCAGAATACTCACGATCACCTATAGTACGGTTTAGAATAATAAAATACGGCTTCTTTTCCCACTCATAACCATGATAAATGGAAAAGCTTAAATATGATGGCAATCCAACAGAGAACTGTGCTTCATTAAAAAACATTCCGTTAGCAACTTCATCTAAATTTATTTTTTCTAATATATTTTTATCACTTGATAAATATCCTTGATCTTTATTAATATAATTGATTGCTTTCCAGCTTTTGCTTATAGGAGAAACAGATTTAGACCCTTCATCCAGCATTCGTATATCTTTAGCGGTAACAAACAAATCCGGCAAAATAAAATTTTTATCATCGGCTACACAAATAATGGTCATTAACAGACATAAAAAAACTATTTTTTTCATTTATTTTTTTCCTGTTCCTTCTCAAATTTTATCTTTTCTTGAATTTCTTCATATAATTGGGATTGGAACATATCGTCTGTTTCCTTTGCAACTTTTAATGCTTCTTCGTAGTCATTTAAATAGAATAAACTTTGAACAATCCCATATTTAGCGTCAACCACCCTATTCCCATTTTCAAATATCTTCAAATAGTCTTGATAAGCATCAATTGCTTTTTGATATTGTTTCAGATTGTAATAGGTGTCAGCAAGAATGATATAAATATCTTCATTTTTCGGTTGATAGGTTAAAATCAATTCTTGCAGAACAGTAGCGGCATTATCATTTTGCTTAAGTTTCATGTAATTGTCTGCCTGCATTGTTTTCGCAGTGAATATATCTGAAGGATCATCCGTTTGTTTTAAATATTGATTCAGATATTCCGTTGATAGTTGGTATTCCCTTAACTTACTATAAATCCTAGCGACATTAAAAATAGCTGTTTTATACAACTGTGAATAGGCGTCTTTTTGAATCAATAGTTTACTAACAGCAAATTGATATTCCTTTAACGCATCCTTGTAAGTATGCAGATTGTAGCTAGAATCACCAATCTTTACCAATGAGTTTAATAAGATATCCTTATTTTTATTATCAATCGATATAAGTTTACTAAAATTACTTTTTGCTGCCACATATTGTCCGTCTTTAAACTGAGACCATGCCAGTCCATATATCGCTTTTTGATATAAATCTGAATTAACATTGCTTTTATTTATGAAACTTTCATAAGTTGATTGTGCCTGTGAATATTTTTTTTCTGCATAGTAAATTTCTGCCAAATAGAATTTTGCATTATTGTTACTTTTTATTTGGCTAAATTGTTTTTGAGCGAGCTCATAATTGCCACTAATATAATTACACATTGCTTCAATTATTAATAAAGGCTCCCCATATTCATTGTCCTTGGGATAGATACTTCGAAATTGATTTATATTTTCTACAGTAACGCTTATATTATTATCATAAAAATATGATTCAATAATCCGAAATGTCTTTTCTCTATCATAGGAAGGATCATACATTTTGAGGAAAAAATCCCGAGCCTTTTTATAGTTTCCTGTTTTAAGTTCATTCATCCCGTTACTATATATTATAAGGGTATTACTGCTCGAAAGACCTGCTTTTTCATAAAATAAACCAGCTGACTTATAGTCACCCGTTAAGACATTGTTCCAAGCCTGAACAATATAGTAGTCTTCATCTTTATGGATAAACTGAGCTGGTTTATATAACTGCAGATATAGTATGTTCCTTAGTTTTTCGATACTCTTTGAAACGTGTTCTGGAAAAGAATCGTCTTTACTTACCTGAACATTTAACGATTCTAACTCAGCATATTTTTTATGTAAGAACAAGTCCACTGCTAGAATCAGACTGTAGTTGGCTTTTTGCTTGGGGGTGAGAACATCATATTCGATTGATTTTATTATCAGGCTTAGTTCATTATATTGCTTTTGATAATAGTTGGAAACTAAATAAAAATAACGGTCTTCATTTTCAGCTTCGGTTAATGCAGAATATGTTTTATTAAATACATCCATATACTCAAAGTATTTACCTAAAGCAAATAGACTTTTTAATGAATTCTGGTTATCGTCAATTTGGTGACTAAATAGAAGTGACTGTTGCAATAAGTTAATATGGGCAATATCTTTTTTTTCAAACAGCGTCTCGGTAAACGTCGAATTGCTCAGCGCAATACTGTTAAAACATAAAAGGCTCAAAATAATTAATAACAGTTGTTTTCTTTTCATTGATGGATTAAACATCAAACAAGACATCGATTCCCAGAGACATTGGTCCTAAATATGTACAAAGTATCACACTACCTTGTTGTTCTATTACAGGAACCTTATACTGCTTCTCAAACCGATTCTTGAGCTCTTTTGATTTTTCCCCTAATTTAGACTGCGAAATACCAATCATCTTTAATTTAAGTTTACTGTTTTTTATTTTATTATGCAAGGTCGACTCCATCTTTTCTAAGGCTTCCTCCACAGTATCTTCTCTGGAAAATATTTTAAACATCCCCTCTCCTTTTTCAGTAACGAGAATCGGTCTAAAATTTAGCAATTGATCAAACAAGGGTTCAAAAGCCGTTTCAATAGACATATTCAGAAGGCCCATCAGATTTAAGGTTTTTAATGATGTGGTCGTAACAATCAGCCAATTGTTTTCAGCTAATTTGTTTAGATACTCGACATTTTCCTGCTCCGTATAACTTTCTTTTAATCGATCTATCAGACTTAAAGCCAGAAGCTGTATGCCCTGCCCAGATGTTTTTGAATCGATTATATGAAAGTTAACACCTGAAAACTGTTTGGCTGCTTTTTTTGCATTATAAATGGTTTCGCTATAGCACTCAGATATATGGATTGAATAAATCGTTCTTGCGCCTTCTTTTATTAACTCAGAATAATGATCGAAGAAATCATCGACTGTTGCTGCGGAAGTTGATATTTCTGCTCCTTTTTGAACACGACTCAGTTTTTCATATAGTTCGTCTTCATTTATGTTTACTCCATCTAAAAACTGATTTTTACCAATATGCTGATACAAAGGAATAATAGTGATATCGTTTTTTTTCGCTAAATCTTGATTAATCGACGATGTGCTATCAATCACAATTCTAACATTTGATTTCGCTGGAGTTACTTTCTTATGTTTAAACTTTGATAATTCTTCTTGAATTGAATCTAAACTCAATCCTTTATTTTTTAATTTTATAATTTTCTTGACGGTATCCTCAACATCTTCCTCATAAACCCTTCTCTTTCCTGATGTTCGAAATATAGGATCTATTAAACCCTTTTCTTCCCAAAAACGGATTGTACGCGTTGTAATTTTATATTTTTCAGCAAGGTCTTTAATTTTGTATATACCGGGCATATTTATCCTCCTTAAAATCCTTTGAATGACTCATTATTAGCCACTGTAACTAACCGTGATAATCTTATCATAAATTCAAATTGACGTTAAATGGTTATTTTCGTGTATATTTGACCAATAGCTTCAAACGTTCCCGATACCATATTGATTTCAACTTTGTTGCACTTGAGTATTTTTTTGTTATGGTGTATTTCTACCAAGTCTGATAAGTAAAGTTTATTAAGCTTGAAATCATAAAAACCATTTTGTGCAACAATCGACAATCCCGGCTGTGAAAACTCCAAAGGGCCGGCAATGTTCATATTCTTTCTTTCAGTATCAACAAACATTCTGACTCCTTTTAATACACTATTCTTACTTATTACGGAATTCTCTTTACTAATAATATTTTCAGGATTTCCAAACGCAATAGATATTTCATTTTCTAATAATAACTGTTTTTTATAACCCCAATAGGAACCCTCTTTTGCTATAATTGTATTTCCCTGATGAACCAGCACAATATTCCCATTAAAATTCATTGATTCCTTACCCTCTTTTTTATAGAAAGTCAGTTCATCACATTTTAACTTAAATGAACTTGTATTTGCATCACCTATTCCACTGATATTACTTTGCAATACATTTAATTTGCCTCTCATTTTTATATAATCTTCTTTCATATTAAATATTAACTCTTGTCCATTAACAGATATATTTTCTGCATTGAATTTAAACCCATTATAAAATCTAATTTTTTCAGAATTGTCCTCCACATTACATAGATTAGATTTTATATAGCGCTTACCTTGAGATATCTCGATATCATCATAAAAGGTAATTTTTTTATCATGCTCGTTATAGGATAAGACACCAGCTTTAACATTTATTGGATTGGTATTGCTGAACTTATTGCTTTTAAATATCCCCTGAACTCCATATAATTCTACTTGTTTTCTATGCAAACGAACATCTGCCTTATCAGCTGTTATCCGGTCCATAATTTTTTCATTATAATCATTGTATATACAACCTCTTCTTATTTTGTCTAAAATGACAAAGTCTTTTTCCTTCATTTTGGCATCGGCAGCCTCAATCTCCCATCGAGCAATTTCGCCATCCCAGCCTCTTATTTTAATATTTTTAACTTCCATTAGCGCATTAAAATCTCTCATACTTTTAAGTATTTCTTTTTGAGGGCCATAATGTTTTAAAAAAATAAGGAAAAGGAATACCAGCAGAATTACTAGAATAGAAATGAATATTTTTTTCATATGCCTAGCTTAACATATATATTTTCTTTAATAAATTTCTATTGAGGAAATTTTACTATATACCTGAAACAGATATAGAATTAAACAACAGAGAAGGAGTTAAAATATTGCCTCCATAGGGGAAACTCTCTACATCATTACCAATTTTAGCTATTCTGGTTAAAAGATCAATAAAATTACCAGCAATGGTAAACTGCTTCACAGAGCTGACTAATTCACCATTTCTCATGAGATAGCCAGTAGCACCAAGACTGAAATCCCCGTTTACTCTGTTTGAAGTATGCATACCCATAACACTGTTAATAATTAATATGTCTTCCCCACTGCTAGAAAATAGGTCCTGATACGAGTATTGTCCGGGGCTAAGGATCAGGTTTGTGGGCCTTATCACAGGGATGCTGTAATAGGAACCCCTTAAACCATTACCTGTTGATTCTGTATTATCCTTTGAAGCCGCTTTCAAATTATAAAGAAAATGATTTAATACTCCATCCTTTATTAAGGTCGTCGCTTTAGACGTAGTTCCTTCCCCATCAAATGCGATTGTCCCCAAGCCATCTTTTAGAACACCATCATCAATCAGATTCAAAGTACTAGCAGCAATTTTCTGGCCAATTTTATCATCTAGAATCGATTTTTTGTTTTGTATGTTTTCAGCTGAGAACAAATCGATAAAAAATGACAGAAAACTTGCAACGACATCATTTCTAAACACCACTTTATAAGCATTACTTTTCAACGGTTTGGCATGTAACATTGAATATGCATTATAAGCGACACTTTTTCCCAAGGCATCCAAATCGATATCTTTAAAGCATAATTTATATGAGAAATCTGAACCAGATTCAGCTTCATTACCATCCTCTGCAATAACGTCGGCATCAAATCCGTAAACAAGAGATTCTTCTTCATGAATATCACTAAATTTTGTTCGATAATACATGTTACTGTAAGATTCTGAAAAACCAAGGTGTTCCACCTTTGAAATCGACTTATGTTCAGAAAAAACCTTATTTTCCAAATATTTAAGTTTGCTTACTTTATCGGAGATACCCACATCAAAAAAAGACCAATCTTTATCAGAATCGGTCAACTTAGCAGGATGAATCATCTTATTCATTGAAAAATGATTATCCGGTGACATCATTTTTAAAATGAATTTAGCATTTTCAATCGTTTTCAGTACCTTATCTTTTTCAAAATTATTTCCAAATACCATGCTAATACGATTTTCATGCAATAAGCGAATGGCAAACCCATTTTCAAGACTTTCAGTAAAGTCTTCCACTTCACTATTTCTTAAACTAATTTGCCGACTCTGGTCATTTAAATAAAATATATCCCAGTTATCAGTGGCAAATTTATTTAATTCGTTTTCTATATAATCAAAAGTATTTTTTATTTTGTTATCCATTATTTTCCCCAGAACGGCAATTACTTGCCTCCTATAGTCATCTGCTTTATTTTAATTGTTGGCTGAGCATCTGAAACCGGAACATGATCAAATTTACCACATACTCCTGGAAGAAAACATTTATCATTTCCCACGCTCTCAATATCATTTAGGACATCGGGGCCATTTCCAATCATACTAGCTCCTCGTATCTGATTGGTAACCTTGCCATTTTTAATTTCGTATCCTTCAGATATTTCAAATATGAACTCGCCATTTGTTATATTTACTTGCCCTCCGCCCATTCGCTTAACAAGTATTCCATTACTCACTGTTGAGAGAATTTCTTCAGGAATCATATTTTGATTTTCAATAAAGGTATTACTCATTCTTGGGATGGGTTTGCTTCTAAACGACTCTCTTCTACCATTCCCAGTTAATGGAATATTCAATAGTCCTGCACTGAGTCTGTCTGTCATATACCCTTTTAATACCCCATTTTCAATTAATACCGTTTTTTTTGCTTCAACACCTTCATCATCGATGCTAAAACTACCATATAATCCCGGGATGGATCCGTCATCGATGACCGTTACATTGTCAGAAGCAATTTTTTGGCCCATTTTGTTACCAAAAATAGAAGTATCTTTATAAATAAAATCTGCTTCAAACGCATGTCCGCATGCCTCATGAATCATTGTGCCACCTGCTTCACCCATTAATACAACTGGCATTTTCCCTAATGGGGCTTGTGTTGCATTTAAAGAAGCAAGCACCCGCTTAACCACTTTTTCAGAGGTTGTTTCCAGCGGATACAAATCAAAAATATTCTGATCTCCCGTTATTCCAGGGCCTTCATATGCAGTTTCAGTAATTGAACCGTCTTTTGCTACAACATTAATCATATAGCGAGAGTATTGTCGCTCATCACTTGAAACTAATCCGTCGCTATTTGCGATCCAAATTCGCTTAAATGATTGACTAAAACTAAGTGTCGCCTGACATATTTTAGGTGAGGCAACATATATTTTTTTACTGGTATCTAAAAAATCACGAATACAGGATTCATACATACCCAAATGCAATTTACTTGTAGTTATAAAATTTAAATTACTATCTATATTTTTTGCCTGATTTGTTCGTCCTGCTGACAATGAGTCCGCAATATTTCCAGCTAGTATTTCAAGTTTATCTGGGATAATTTCATTGGCATAAGCGCAATAAGATTTATCATCACTGATTACTCTTAAATGGACGCCACCTTCATTACCTGTCTTAATAGTTTTAATGACGTTATTTTCAAGAACAAAAGAAAACATCTCATCCTCTTCGATATAAATATCAGAAAAGTTTCCACCCTTGGATAAAAGAATATCAATTAATTTGTGGATGAACTGCGGCTCAAGTACTATCATCAAGAATTAGACTTGAATTCTCATTAATTCTTGATAGGCTTCAATAACCTTATTTCTTACTTGCATTGTATAATTTAATGCGATGTTTGCTTCCTCTGCTGCAATCATAACCTCATGAAGATCAACAGACTGCGAGATAGTATAATCGCGCATAACGCTATCGGCTCTATTCAGAAGCATATTTGTATCTGTAATATTATTTTTTAACATTTGTCCAAAATCCGATGTAAAATCATTTTTTCTTATTGTATCGATTGATTGACTGGTATTCAGAAATGTTATTGGATTTATTGCGTTAGTCATTTATTCCCCCAATCATCAGAAATATATCTGAAAATATCGTAATTTAATTATAATTACAATTACTTAAAAAGCAAGCCCTTATTTCCGACACGTTTCCTTTCAATATCAATCAATTTCCTTACATATGCAGACATAGATGTCTTATTTAAATATGCCTGTAATCTAATAAACTCATATTCTTCGTTTGCAACTGTAATATTGATAGCCAGTTTTTCTTTTTCTTTCTTCGCCATGAATTATTTCGATAATGAATAAGAAGGAAATGAAAATGCAGGTACCAGCTAAGCTGATACCTGCCCTCAATTTCCCCCTAACAACAAATCCCCTGTACTAATCGTTACAATTACAATGTTATTGTAGTAATACAATACAACAATATATTTCTATTGTCAAACAACATCAATACAAATAAACCGAACAACATTACAATTTTACAACACTCTACTATTCAACTACTCTAGATTTTGTGTTTTAACATCATTTCAAGTGAAAAATACCTATATATCTAGGGGATAATAAATTAGTTCTGTTTTGCTAGATCGATCATAGTATCAATCATTTTCAATCTGGCCTGTATCAGTTGAGTATTAGCAGTATATTTAGTCGTATCCGCCATTTTTACCAAGAGTTGCATATAGTCCACATTAGATCCCTCAAAGTAGCCTTGCTTAATAGTAATCTCTTCTTCTTCAATTAATTCGTCATTATCTTCAGGTAACAAATAGAAGAAAACCTGATTGACTGACTCCAATTTTTTCTGATCACGTATTTTAACAATCCCCAATCTGGCTATTTCCCCACCACCAGTGGAATAGATTATACCTTTACTGTCTACTTTAATATCCGTTAATTCGGGAATTTCAATCGGATTTTTTTCCATACTTAAGACCTTAAATTTTCCTGAAACCGTCGTCAACTCCATATTTCTATTCATTTCGAAACGACCATCACGTGTAAAATAAATAGATCCCTCTTCATCAGCGACCATAAAGAACCCCTGATCTTCAATAATTAAATCCAATGGTTTGCTTGTATTAATAAACGGGCCAATTGTAAACTTAGTTTTCCCTTTTATTATAATTTGTTTTGAAGATTCATCATAAATAGGCGATATAACCAATTCTTTATATCCCGGAGTTTTAGCATTGATGATATTTTCCATTTGAACCATCTTCAAATACTCATTAAAATTCATTGCACTGGCAGAAATATCAATGGTTTTATCTAATGGAAATACAAGAGATAACGTTAATATCACTATGTATATAATTTTCATGAGGCGTTTGCGTCTTTTTTAATCTGGTCATACTTACTTTTGCCGCTTTTTTTCTGTTCAAGCTTGTAAACAAAAGCCAATACTTCAGCAACTAATGAGTATAACTCTGGAGGAATCTCCGTCTCTAATTCTAATGAAGATAACATTTTAGCAAGTGCAGGATCCTGATACAAGGGAATATCGTTCTCCTCTGCAATGCGAATTATTTCTTCTGCGATGCTTCCTTTTCCGGTTGCAACAATTTTTGGAGCAGCATTCATTTCTGAATCATACTTAATAGCTGCTGCAATCGTTATCTCTTTTTTTTCTTTTTTCTCTTCCATCTATAATTCCACCCTATGCCTCAGCACTCACCCGTTTCATCCTGTCCAGATCAACTGTTGGACTTAAAATTTTATTTATTTCAATCTTTTTAATTTGAGTATTAAACCCTTGTACTTTGTAATCTAGTACCGACATCTGCTCTCTTAGCATTGCTGAGTTTGCTGCAATATATTTTCTGGAATCATCTGAGTCGGTGTTAAATAAATACCAAATGTCTTTACCAGTAATCTCGACTATTACTGCAATTTCACCTAACTCCTCAGTTTCAATCTTTAAAATAAGCTGGGTTCGTTCCGGATTAACCGGCGCCCCTTTCTTATTAATATCTCTTTTTATCAAAATCTCAATATTTTTTGCTTCATCCGTAAATGGATTTGGGATCATCCAATAAAAATATTTATCCGGCAATGAGTTATCGCTTCGCTTTGACATTGCACTCAAAATTGCTTGTCCTGATAAATTATTCATAACTTGATCAATTTTGCTCTCTAAATTTTTTAGGACACCTAATAAACGCTCTTTTTCCACAGGATCTTGTGTATTTTGAATCTGATGCATAATTCCTCTGATAAAGGATTTTAATGCATTTAGATCCTGTAGCATCCCTTTTGAAAGATTTAATCCATTACTTGCTTTTTCATTCAAACTTTGTAAAGCCATTAGTTCATCCTGACTTAAACCACCCTCTTTTGATAAAATACCCTGGAGCATTGATTTGTCTTCATTACTGAGTGCTCCATTTCTAGCCATCATATTTTTTAAAATGGCTTGTTCTTGTTCATTCGGAACTCGTCCAGTTGATATTGTTTTTTGTATGACTGCTAATTCCTCTTTTGATAGCACAGCGTTGCCAACTAGACTGGTTTTATCTTGCATCTTCTTTATGGATTGATCAAACTCTGTTAGTAATGCCGTTAGGCTTGAAACTATTCCTGAGTTCAACGATGCTTGAGAACCATTTAGCATCTGACTTGTACTTGCCATACTTTCTTGTAACTGCTGGAGCTGGCTTGACATATTATTATTTCCCGAAAAAAAACTTTCCAGCGCTTTCACAGCCGATGGATTTGTAGCCATTCCTTTTACCAATGCAGCAAATGCTGCAGATTGTAATGTTTGATTCGATCCCTGATTCTTTAGGGCCCCAAATAATTGATTAAAATTATCAGAACTTAACTCAAGCCCATGCTCAAGCATCTTGGAAGCTAAATCCAAATTTTCAGGAGTATCGGCTAGATTTATACTCATAAGCTGAGCTGAAATGTCCTGAGTGGAAAGATTTCTGGCTATAGTAGCAGAAGATGCGCCCGCTGCCACATTTGATAACGCTTGAGACGCAGAAGAAGTACTTGTTTTACTTGCTGCAGATGATGCTGCAGAAGATGACGCAGACTGTTGCGATTGTTTGGATTGTGTTTGCTGTTTTGAAGATTCGGTTGTTTCAGTTGTTTCGGTTGTGGTTGGCTTGATCGTTGGCCAAATAATGGGAGCACCAGGATGAATTCCTCCTCCAGAACCTGCCCCTACCGAATCCATAATAATATTCCTCTATAGAATAAATACATTTATGCCACTAATGAATCTAGGAAACTTCGAATTGCACTCATTCCTACTTCGTAAATAGAAAATGAAGTCTGATCGACTAACCATTGAATGAGCAACCCATCTGAAATAGCTATCAGCGCAGTACTCATTGAGATATATTCCATGGATTTAAACACATTTTTTTGTGCACCATTCTCTAAAATATTAGCGAATAAGTCTCTTAATGTTTGATAAATGACAGCAATATCCTGTTTGTGTAATCTGGGGTTTCGAGTTAATTCCGACCAAAAATCAAAATAGATATAATACATGCTACCATACTCTTCAACCGTCTTAAAAAACTGTTCATAAAATATTTCTAACTGTTTATAGGCATTTTTTTCCTTAGAAATAATATCCTGCATTTGCTCTGAAAAATAAGAAAACCAAATTTTAAACGCACTTAAGAATAAGTCGTCTTTGCTCTCAAAATATTCATAAAGAGTACCCTTACCAACATCAGCAGAGATTGCGATATCGGACATTTTTGTTTCCCTAAACCCATGTTTAGCAAAAATAGGAATTGCTGCTTGAATGAGTTTTTCTCTTTTTTTGTCTTTATCAACTATTTTTGGCAAATAATTTCCTCCAGATACATTAAAAAGTTTAACTTTTAATTATTACACCGTCAATATATTCATAAGTTCTTTCGTATGAATCTTTTTTACATTTATAAAGGCTTATACAAGTTACTTATTGTTTTTTTATATCAGCTATGATAATCTTAGGAAGTCTTTTTGACGAATCTACGATATATAAAGGCAGGTTAAAAATGAGTAAAGTATGCGATATTTGTGGAAAGAAGCCAACTGTTGGAAACAACGTGTCTCACTCGCAAAGAAAAACAAAGCGAAGATTCTTGCCAAATTTACAAACAGTAAAGCTTGATAGCAAAAAATCAACTGTTTGTACTTCTTGTCTAAGAACACTTGCTAAAACAATTTAATTTTTGATTTAATTTATATTAAGACTACAAAAATACTCGCGATTGCGAGTATTTTTATTTATTCAATTCTTTTCTGAAATAATCGATTGCTTTACTTAAACCATCATCTAATGAAACAGTTGGTTCCCAACCTAATTTTTCTTTAGCAAGAGAAATATTAGGTTGTCTTTGCTTAGGATCATCCTGCGGAAGAGGCATAAATTTTATTTTTGTCGTTGAAGATAGTTTCTCTTTAATTTTTTCGGCTAATTGGAGTATGGTAAATTCCGATGGATTTCCAAGATTAACTGGCCCGATAAATCCGTCCTGCTCCATCATTTTAATAAGTGCCTTAACTAAATCATCCACATAACAAAACGACCGTGTCTGCGATCCATCGCCAAAAACAGTAATTTCATCCCCCATAAGTGCTTGAACAATAAAATTACTTACAACTCGCCCATCATTTGGCAACATATTTGGCCCATATGTATTAAATATTCTGACAATTCTGATATCGACTTTGTTTTGAGTGTGATAATCCATAAATAAGGTTTCAGCAACCCGTTTCCCTTCGTCATAACAACTTCTTGGGCCAATCGGATTGACATGTCCCCAATAATCCTCTGTCTGAGGATGGACCTCTGGATCACCATATACTTCACTTGTTGATGCTTGAAGGATTCTTGCCTTAACTCTTTTCGCAAGTCCCAGCATATTGATTGCACCCATGACGGATGTTTTAGTTGTTTTTACAGGATTGTACTGATAATGCACCGGTGAAGCAGGACACGCCATATTGTAAATTTGGTCTACTTCTAACAAAATGGGATTGGTAATATCATGTCGAATAAACTCAAAGGATTTATAATCCATTAAATGCTGAATATTTTTTTTTCTTCCCGTAAAAAAATTATCCAAACAAATAACATCATTCCCTTTTTCTAATAATCTCTCACATAAATGAGATCCGATAAACCCTGCCCCACCCGTAACTAATATTCTCATAACCTCTCTCCTCTATGCTTTCCCTTGTGAAATTAATATAACCCCTACCATAATAACAACTATTCCAGCCCAGTTTATGAAAGATAACGGCTCTTTATAGATTAACCAAGATGCCAATGCAACAAACACATAACCCAAGCTCAGCATTGGATATGCAAAACTGAGAGGGACTTTTGAAATTAAATATAACCAGAATACCGTACTGAGAAAATACATGCATAAACCTAAAAACACCCATGGGTTCGTAAATATCTTGAAATATTGCAAGAATATTCCTTTACTCATCATATTAATTTCACCCATCTGCATCATGCCCTGTTTAAACAGTAATTGAGCAATTACTCCTATTGTAACGGGTGTTAAAATCATAATTGGTAATCTTAGTAATGCAAACATATTATTCCCCTCCTATTAAATTTACAATTCTCTTATAGTATAAAGTTGCTTAGTCGAAAACACAAACCTTAAAAAAAACTTCATTGTTATAGGTATATTTCTCAATTTTTTTGGATTTTTGAAGATCTAAGAGCATTGTTCTTGTGATATCGGTTTGCTCTCCGAAACACAGGTTAATCTCTTCGAAATTCGCAGGACGACGTCTTAGGTAATTAATCAATTCGATTTCAGTCAACGGCTCTCCCTTTCGATTACTGGGCTTTGAAATAATTATTTCAACCTTCTGGTTATCTAGCAAATCTGCAATCGTTTGAAGTTCAGAAAATGATAATGGGCCGGTATTTGTATATGCAGGAGGCCTAGCAACGGTGTTTAACTGTATTTTATCCGGATTGATTTTTTTAATTATTCCCTTCATTTTTTTTATTTCATTGATACCATCATTGATACCTTTGCAAAAAAGTATTTCTAACCAGATATTTCCACGATAGGTCTTTCTGAAATCAATTAGGCCATTAATCACATCCGTTATCATAATTCCTTTAACCGGTTTATTCACTGCTTCAAATACATCCTGTGACACAGCATCTAAAGACGGCATAATGATATCTAAGTTTTCTAATTCCTTTCGAACACTTTTTTTTCGCAGTAGCAATGAATTTGTAATGAGGACAATGGGATAGTTAAAGTTTTTTTTGAGCTTGGCAATCAGTATATTTAAATCTAAATGAAGTGTCGGTTCGCCAGAACCAGTTATGGTTATATAATCAATTTCATGAGATACCTCTGATATCTCATTTATTACTTGGTCAAAATCAACAAAGCGGAACCTTTCATCAGTCAGGTTGGTTGTTTTACATACTTCGCAATACACGCAGTCTAAGTTGCATGTTTTCGAAGGCAATATGTCTATTCCCAAAGAATATCCTAATCTTCTTGATAATACCGGTCCGAAAACTACTTTTTTATTTTCCATTTTAGTAGTCTTCCAATTTCAGAAGGTGTCAGTAATCGATAATGGCTAAGTTTTAGATTCCCCAATTGAAGAAAACCAATACTGACTCGCTTAAGACGATCCACATTATAACCAAGCATAGCAAACATTTTGCGGATTTGTCTGTTTCGGCCTTCTTGAATGGTAAGCTCCAGTTGCAGTCCGGTATTATCCAGATACCCGATTGTTGAAGGTAATGTTTTTTTCCCATCAAGCATCAATCCTTCAGCTATTCTCTGAGCATCCTCATTTCTAAGTGGTTTATCGATTAAGACATTATATTTTTTTGCTATTTTATGCTTAGGATGTAAAATAGACTGAGTAAGATCACCATCATTTGTCAGCAATAATAAACCGGTAGTATTTCTATCCAATCTGCCAACAGCATGAAGATCCTTGTATTCATTTGGTAATAAATCATATATCGTTTTTCGCTCTTTAGGATCTGTTCGAGAGGTAATATAATCCTTGGGTTTATTGAGTAGTAAATACAGTTTTCCGGTCATCTTCACCGGCTTATTGTTATATAGAATTTTATCCATGTGGGGGTCAACTTTTACACCAAGATTGTTTGCTACCGTTCCATTTACTTTTATTTTACCAGCGACAATCAGTTCTTCACTTTTTCTTCGTGACGCAACCCCGCAATCGGCTAAAAATTTTTGTAATCTAATTTGCATTTACTCACCCCGGCCCTTGGCCACCCCTCTCTTAAAAAAGAGGGGGATTTAATATAATTTCCAATTGTTCAACTATATAACTGATATTATTTTTAATGTCATTATTTTTAAATCGAATGACCTTAATCCCTAAAATATTTATTATATATTCCCTTAGCTTATCATAATCTTTTTGTTTTTCATGTATACTTCCATCTATTTCAACAACAACTTTTCTTTCATGACAATAAAAATCGGCAACAAAAAAACGATTATGATTATTAAATTTAAATTTTATAGGAAATTGTCTGTTAAATTTTGTTCCATTTACTTTTCTATTTCTTACGATTTCCCAAAATATTTTTTCGCTTTCTGTTTGTTCTTTTCTTAAATGTCTAGTCGTTTGTAATATTTTATTCATTTTTAGTCTAACTCCCCTTCTATTTACAAGAGAAGGGGGCGGGGGATGAGTTACTTAATCTTTATTATTTCTTTAACTTTATTGACTGTTTCGTGTGCTACTTTCTGCGCACGTTTTGTGCCTTTATCAATAATTTCATCCAGCATTTTTTTATCATTTAATAACTCTACTCGTTTCATGCGAATCGGCTCAATAAATACCAGCATATTTGTAAGACACTTTTTTTTACAATCCACACAACCGATTTTAGCACTTTTACAGTCGGCGGCTATCGTCTTAGTTTCCTTTGGATTAAATATTTCCTGGAATGCGAACAAGGGACATATTTCTGGTCGTCCTGGGTCGGTACGACGTAATCGCTGAGGGTCGGTAAACATTTTCATAATTTTTTGGGTAACCGTTTCTGCGTCATCGGATAAATAAATGGCATTTCCATAACTTTTACTCATTTTATTTCCATCTGTTCCAGGAATGACTGGAAATTCTGTAAATATTTCCTTCGGTTCCATAAAAAAGGTTGAATTGTATAAATGATTAAATCGTCTGACTACTTCTCGTGTCAGCTCCAAATGGGGTGCTTGGTCTTTCCCTACTGGAACAACGTCTGCCTGATACAACATGATATCCGCTGCCTGCAAAACTGGATAACCAAGAAAACCATAGGTATTCAGGTCTTTTCCTTTTAATTCTTCAATTTTACTTTTATAGGTGGGAACTCGTTCTAACCATGGCAAGGGAGTTATCATAGAAAAAATCAGGTGTAGCTCACTATGCTCTGGTATTCTGGATTGAACAAACGGAGTTGATTTATTCGGATCAATTCCACAGGCAATCAGGTCGGCAATCACCTCGTAAGTATTTTTCATAATGTTAACACCATCCTCATAGGAGGTGGTTAATGCATGAAGATCTGCCACCATGTAAAAAGCCTCATAATCATGTTGCATATCAACCCAGTTTTTTACAGCTCCGAAATAATTACCCAAATGCATGTTTCCGGTTGACTGTATTCCACTTAATAAACGTTTCATGAATAGCTCCTTTATATGGTTTTATGAACTCTAGAATAATCAACAAGAGTTACTGTATTTTAATTGCAAAGCATCTTGAATGTAAAGTTTAATTAGGCTTAATAGCAGATTGCTACACGTTTAATAAAATAGAATACTGGGAATAACATTTAAATACAAACAGTATCAGGCGATATTGATACTTAACCGGAGTGATAATGTTTTTTTTCTACACTGCTAAAGATATAACGTTACCAATGAAATTAACAAAGGCTATGGAAGAAATTAACCTAACGGCTCCACCTTTAATTGATATGGATGTTCATCAAATCAGCGATCAACATCTGTATATTTCAACTGACTCTCACTCAAAAAAATTAAGAATAGAGGATTCATCGACCTAGAAGAATTTAATTCCCAGTCGCTACTTGATTTCTATTTATCTGTTTTTTCATTAAATACACAACCATTCTCGCTTTCTCAAAAAAGAAATCATTTAGACATTAGCCAGTCTATCCATGAAGAAATCATTCATCAATTAATTGAGGAAACGGAATATACCATCATTACAGCAGTTCCTTTAATCAATAGCCATCCAAGACTGATTAATCTATCTGAATATTCGAAAACGCTGGATCATCTTATCAGTATTATTTCGATCGTAGATGCCATTGTAACAGTTGATACGTGTGTCTTTCATATTGCAGACGCATTCAGTATCCCAACTGTTGTTATATTTTCAACCATAGATCCAAAATACAGAATTTGCGACTATCCATCAGTCCAAGGCCTATCTCTTTCAACGGACAATACATTTTCAGGCATACATCATGGTCACAAAAAACAAGATATGACTAAAGTTCGAGATAAATACTATATCCAGATAAAATAAAATCTGAAACAAAAAAAAGAAATAAAAAATGGTGAGTTGTTTAAATTATTATCTTCTGATAATAATGTTTAATACAGTTGCTATTGGGGAATGAATAAGTTATGGAAAAAAAATCTTCAAAAACGATTAAGTGGATCAATCTTCAACAAGAGGCGATTGAGTTTAAACCGTCTCGCTCATTAGGGAATCAATATCGAATTGTTCCAGATCTTTTTTTTATTGGGGAAAAAGAATCCTATTATATGTTCTATACACCCCTTTTGCTGAGGATATACATGATTCCTAAAGATTTTGTCATCTCGACCCAACCCATCGAACTTAGAAAAGAGTACTTTCCTCAATTGATTGAAAGCATGCTGATGCTACCTAATGACCAAGCATTAGCCCTTATTCCGAGGGTTAATTTGAATGGAACATCAAATCATATTCGACTGATACTATCTTCAAGATGCAATTCAAACTGTTCATATTGCTATGCTGGAGCAAAAAGCATCGGAAAAAGTATTAACCTAGATCATTTAGAAACACTAATTAATTATTTACCTGAAAATCTCCATATTGATATTGAATTACATGGGAATGGAGAACCGACTATTGCGATGCAAGAACTTAAAAAAGCATATAAACTTTGTAAAAAAAGGTTTAAATTCGTCAAATTCTCTACCCAAACAAACGGGTTATTTTCAAAGAAAACAGCCGATTGGTTGATTAAGAATCAAATATCAACCTCGTTCTCCATAGATGGCCCTGAATTTATTCATAATAAGCAACGACCGGCAAAAAATTCAAAAACAAACGGATTTAATAAAACGATGGAGACCCTAAGATATTTTCAAGAACATAATTTAGGAACATCCGTAATATGTGTTGTCACTGCTTACAGTAACAAATACCTTAATGAAATTTATCAATTTTTTAAGTCGATCAACATAAAAACGATTAAGCTTAATCCGGTTGTTGACGTTGGCAATGCAAGACTTTTTGATGATGATATTCATAATCCACCCGATATTTCTGAATTTGCCCAAAACTTTGCATTAATCCAATCCCAAGCTTACCTAGATAAGATCATGATCGATTCCGACTTTATGGGATCATTTCACACAAGAAAACCCCACCCAATGCATTGTCAGGCCTGCATGCCACAATTTGTTCTGGATACAGACGGTAAAATTCTAGCTTGTTCTGAAGCAGCAAGTATTGAAACTCCTGATAAAAATCCTTTTTATTGGGCTGAAATTAAGGATAATCAAGTGATTGTTAATGAAGAAAAGAAAAATGAGCTAATGAATAGTCATATGTTTAACATGGACGGTTGTTCAAACTGTTTTCTAAAATGGATTTGCGCAGGCTCCTGCTTGCACCAAAACTATTCTGAGAATCATAGCCTCAGACAACCTATTAAAAGTCACTGTGAGGCAAAACGAGCATATACAATGACATACTTCAGCAAACTCGCAGAGTATTTATTAAACGGGTTACCCCCCATAGCTAGCGATAGTTCTCTTAATTCAGTATAGCGATTAACCGATTCTTAATGTCTGTATCGGTAATGATTTCGAGATAGTTTATTGCTGTTCTTCCTAAGCAATCCTTCGCTTGAATATTTGCTTTATTCTTAATAAGAACTTCAACCATTTCTACGCTAGCTACTGAAATTGCAATCATTAGAGGAGTTACCCCTTGGAGAGTATGACTATTTACATCTGCACCGTTCTTTATCAATTCCCTAAATACTTCTTCACTTCCAAAGACGATTGATGTTCCAAGTGCCGTCCAACCAACATCATCCGAATCATCTACATTTACGAAATTTCGTATTAATAATTTTATAATATTTATACTATTACAGCATGAAGCTCCCATTAATACGCCTATTTTATTAGTATCCTTTTCCTGTAATATCAATTTCACCAAATTGACATTATCTTCCTTTAACGCGATATATAGCTTATAGATTGGAGATTCTTTAATTTTTATCAACATTGCAATTAAGTGCGCTTTTGAGTTCATTCCCGGAATGTGCTCTTCCTGAGGATATGCTACATGAGAAATAACAATTTCAGCCTCTTTAAGATTAATACCTAATCTCATATCATCAATACTGCCATCAAGATAAGTATCCATATAATAGCGGGGAATTCTCCAAAACGGGATATCAATTAGCATTTTTTCACTTCCTTATTGTTTATTGTTATTCTTTATAAAATTTGGCAATTTTGTATCGTTTTTACTCATAAGCTCAATCCTTGGGATACTTCCGATTAATAGATACCGATATTTACCAATATTTATGACCTCAACT